>JAGGXF010000001.1 GCA_021163205.1 Candidatus Aenigmatarchaeota archaeon | reverse complement strand
TCATTTGCCACCCCTCTGCTTGAAAGTAGAATTGATCAGGGATACATTCAGGAGCTGCCAGGACATAAGCATTCGAAAACGACAGAGATTTATACTCATGTGAGCGCAAAGAATCTGAGTAAGATTGAGAGTCCATTTGATTTGATGGGAGGTGAGAAGCATTCAGAATGAGTGTATACGCAATGCAGATATAACCCCAAACTGGAATGGTATACGCAATGCGTATATAACGAGTTATGCGACATTCCACCCGCCTTTATGAGTAATAGAGATTGGTTTTCGTGGCCAGAGAAAAAGTTTATTGCCTACACATCCATTGGGTCTCAACACCTAAAGGAAAGGTGCTATAAATGACAACCTTGCTTCCAGACAAGCTCAAAAAAAAGGTGGAAGAATGGCGGAGCAATGATTATCCGTGCGATTATCCGACCATATCCGAGATCTTAAACTATAATATTATAGAAACGAATCAAGCGAAGACATTGTCATATTTAAGAAGGGCTCAGTTTGAAGCCCTAGAATTATATTGGTATTTAAGACTCGTAGAAAATACGCCTCATATCTTCAACCTATATAAAAAAATATATGATGATCCAGTTGATTTATTAGATTCACTAGGTATTACGCTTCCACCAGAAGACTTAATTTCTATACTAAGCAAGGGAGGGGTTGAGTCAATATTTGAAAAAATCAGATCTGACGATGAATTTGTAAAAAGACATAGATTAGAGGCAGTTAGAGAAACCTTAATGTTGTCATATCCAAGTTATATTTTTGCCCTAGCAATGGGTGCCGGTAAAACTGTTTTAATCGGAACAATAATTGCAACTGAATTCGCTATGGCATTAGATAATCCGGAAAATGATTTTGTAAAAAATGCATTAGTTTTTGCACCTGGGAAAACAATCCTTGGTGCTTTGAAAGAAATATCCGATATACCTTTTGAAAAAATACTGCCACCAAGATTGTATAAACAGTTTATAGGTTCTATGAAAATAACATATACAAAGGACGGAGAAAAAGATATTCCGATAATTAAAGGGAGTTCTTTCAATATAATTCTTACTAATACTGAGAAAATAAGGATTCAAAAACCGACATCGAAATCTGCACAGTACAATCTATTGAATTTTAAGGAGATAGAGAAATTTGAGGAAGAAGCAGAGATTGCAAATCTCAGGCTTCAAACAATTGCATCTTTGCCCAATCTTGCAATATTCTCAGATGAAGCACATCATACATATGGTCAATCATTAGATAAGGGATTGAAGAAGGTCAGAAAAACAGTCGATTATTTAGCCGAAAATACCAACGTAATTGTTGTGGTCAACACAACTGGCACACCCTACTATAGAAAACGTATGTTAAAGGATGTTGTTTTCTGGTATGGTTTATCTCAAGGTATTAAAGATGGGATATTAAAGGAAGTCAAAGGTAGCATATATTCCTACCAAAACATTTCGTCAGAAGAATTTGTTAGAATCGTATTAGAAGATTTCTTTAACGAGTATGGCAATACAAGGATATACAATGGTGCAAAATCAAAAATAGCGATATATTTTCCACAAACTAACGACCTTAAAAAAATGAGACCAATCGTTGAAAAAACTTTACTGAAAATTGGACAAGACCCGTCTATCATTCTTGAAGTCCATAATAAGTCAAAACAAGACGTCAAGGACTTTTTTAACAACAGAATCAATGAAATTCATAACCCATACAGAGTTTATTTACTCGTGAACATGGGCACTGAAGGCTGGAATTGCCCAAGCCTTTTCGCCACCGCATTAGCACGAAAATTAAAGAGCAGTAATAATTTTGTTTTACAAGCAGCATCAAGATGTTTAAGACAAGTTCCAGGGAATAAACAGAAGGCCAGAATATATCTTTCTAAAGAAAATGTAGGTATACTTGAAAAGCAATTGAAAGAAACATATGGCGAAACATTACAGATTTTAGACATGACTAAAACAGATATGCAGAACGAAAAGCTAATTATTAGAATAACCAATATCCCTGAGATATTATTAAAACGAAAAATTAAGAGAGTAGTCCCAGTTACACATGAATCAACTGACATTGAATTAAAGAAGCCTGATGTTAAACCTAAGGTTTCAAAGAAAATTGTTTACGAATTAAGGGACATACCTCAAAAGAAAAAATTATTGACCGAAAAAGAAATAATTGATATTTCAATGGGTCCAGAAATTAATGACGTTTATAATGTTGCTGTAGATTTTTCTCAAATATATAGAATAAAGTTGAAATTAGTTTATAATGCGCTAAGGAAATTATATCCAAATGGTGCAATTCCTGTTGAGCACATAAAAAATTTAAGAGAACAGATCGAAGTACAATTAAAAAATTATGAGATTGTTGATGAAGAAGTCGAAATTGCACTAGCACTAATAAAACCGGAGGGGTTCAATAAAGAAGAAATTGATGGGAAAATTATACTCACAACAGAGATTATGTATCATAAAAATAAAGAGGATTTGCTGTTGAAATACGAACGATTTAAAGACTTGAACAAAAATGATTTCGCTTTCCATTATACCCCATATAACATGGATTCAAATCCAGAAAAAGATTTCTTTCTACAGATATTATCTGCCATAAATGAGGATCCAGATGATATAGATGATATATACTTTACTGGTGCAATTACAGATCCCAAGAAGACAGACTTTATTTTTGAGTACAAAGATAAAAAT
>JAGGXF010000015.1 GCA_021163205.1 Candidatus Aenigmatarchaeota archaeon | reverse complement strand
GAATACTATCAACACTATCAAAAAAACCTTCCTCATATAAATAATTTTGAAGTAGTTCTATTTAAGGTTTTCAATTATACAATTGATCTAAAAGAAATAAAACCAACATTATCAGATCCTCTCTATCCTCCGAATTCACACCCCACACCCAAAATCCACCATCATTTCCACTTGAAATCCATCACTTACTTTGTACATAAGATCCGTCGCCTGTAGAAATTATTTCATTATCTTTTCCAAATCTTTCAAATCATAACAGAATATATTTTTATCTTTGATCTTTTTACTAAATGATTTCGCAAATATCTCATAATACTCCTTTCTTTTACCATTGTACCATTTTACATCTTCTGCTTTGCTTTTTAGCTCAACGAGAATCTTTTCAGCATTTACTTTATCTTTCCACTTACACTCAGCGAAAAGAAATTACCTATTCAAAAACGCCTTAACAGCATCTGAACGACTAGAACCCTTTCTTTCATGCTTGCTAGATTTTCTCGCCAGAAAAACAATGATTATTAAAACTAAAACCAGCAGAACCACCAAAATCTTTAAAACATTGATTGGTTCGTCGAAAAATCCCTTTTTAGAGAATTCTGAAACATCGATATTCAAAAGAATGTTGTCATTGGGACCATAAAATAATATTCTATCGGCGCGTGGATAATATGGTATAGATAATGTCAGATTTACGCTGGACAGGTTCTCAGCACCTGCCACAAGATTGCCTTCTTCATCCTCAAAAGTATAGTAAACTTCGGTGTTTATCTCAAAATGTGATGAGCGCAATACTTTATCTCTATCAAATATTTTGTAATAATAGCGACCTTCAGATTGCTCGTCAATAGAATATACCTCTTCTAGTGTTATACCTATTAAACTCAAAGCAGAGTTCTTGTATTCCAGTTCAACTAAATAAACCCTTGAAAGATCGGACTCAGCAATAGCTATACTAACAAGCAGTAAAAAGCCAAATATTAGATATTTTTTCTTCATATAAGATCATCTCCTTGCACGGTTGATACCACGCTTCATCTTATTTCGACACGAGCTACAATAACAGCTCCAACAATCTGGCTTAGTATTCAAAGCCATTATGCAGGAGGGGTGACGGTTTGAGTGTTGCCAATAGTCCGGGATTCTGCCTATAGCATGCCCGAATTCATGAACTATGACATGACCGGTATTTGGCTTTGAACTGACAAATATATTTGGCCCTCCGAAATATGTCCAGCCATAAGCACCAAAAGCACCAGGTCCTTTATCCACAACAATTACCCTGTAATCAGTGTCCGGACAATATCCTGATGCGCGCACAGCCTGTGACACGGCACAGGATGGATATCTACAAGATCTTGGAATTGGAATATATTCATCAACCCTGTAAAAATTGAATTTATCTTTCATAGAAGCAAATGGCTCGACATCTAAGATACTAACATGTTGTAGATTTCCAAATCCATTTGGCATCGAAATGTAATCATTGACTTTTTTGGGCCATATGATCTCGAGTTCACTGTCCGAGAATCCGTAAGGAACAAAAACGATGTCTATCGTATTTCTGGGGTCGCCGTTCTGTATTATTGGAACGCATATGGATGTTACCTCTAATGATAATTGCTTGCTATATCCGATATTGGCGTGTTCGTCTGAAGCCTCTATTTTACCTTCCCAAGTTCCAACCAATTTTGGAGAATTAAAATAGAAATAAGAACTATAAACACCATCGTTGGCTGACTTATCGCCATTCACTCCTTTATCATTCAGTATGACCTCTTTTTTAAGCGTGGAATGAGTCAGCCGCAATTTTACATATTCTATATTAGAGGCGTCAGTAATCTTTGCTTCTACGAAAAATTTCTTGTTATACTTGCCAGGATTCGGAGTTATACTCTCCTCTGTTATCTCTGGTGGATCTAAATCAACAGGCGCTTCTCTACACATCCCGTCTACACAACCATAAGGACAATCAAACGTATCCATTTTACAGACATTACCAGCAGAACAATAGAATTCATTTATTTTTCCATCAGAACAATAATCATAGCACTTACCAGCAGAACAGCTGGCCCCATCGACACATTCTCCCTTTACATAATAATTCTTTCCGCTGTCGGAATCTTTGCAGGTGCTGATATTAACCCATTTGCCGTTTTCACATTTCACCTTCCAGTTGGAAAATTCAGTCCCGCTCTCCACACATGTTGTATCTTGCGCACACTCAGTAGGATGGCAGCATGTGTACAAGCTTGAATCCCACAAATCTGATTTAAATTCTAAACCATCACAACAATCTAAACTCAAATCCCTAGTCCAATTGCCATGATTCAAACATTCAATGCAAGCGCCGTCTTCACAACCGCTTGGACATGTCATGTCTTTAGCCTTAAGAACATTGTTCTCACAATAATGCTCTATTATAGCACCTTGCATACAGTAATCCCAAACTTCATCATAGAGTCCGGTGTCCTCTCTTCTGCCCTTTGTAAATCCTTTTTCATAATAGTTCAACCCCCCATCTGAGTCAGTACATTTTTCACACTGATTAATGATTTTAATGTTTTCTTCGTCCTCAAAAATTACTAGAAGGCTTGAACCCTTGGCATAATCAGAGTATTCTGAAGAGTCATAGTTCTTTAGAACAGTCGCTGCTGCTCTCACAGCATTTTCATCCGTTCCGGAAACAACCATAAGCATCTTGCCTTTTGTAAAAACATCTGGTACCAAACGTATGAGTGCCTGCCCATCTGGCAAATCCCACTCAGAACAACCCACGACAGCTTCATAAGATCCAGCAAGTTCTTCGATCATTTTATTTTTGCATTTAGTTCCAACTAGTATCATATTTTTTTCCTTGTCCTCATCTGTTATTTCAGTATCAAGCTTGGCAGCTGGTTGAGTACCTGGATTGTTGGTCTCGGAAAAGAGCTTCGCCGCGATGTCAATAGCTGCTACGACATCGCTGGTTGGGGCCTCGCTGCCGACAACAGCTACAAAGTCTGCTATTCCGTCTTCTACAAACGGTTCTGGATATTTTCCGAGATCTGCTCCTGGGTAACAGTATCCCTCTTCATCTACACATTCAGCATCCTCACAAATGCCAGGACACTCATAAGATGTCAAATGACACTTATTATCACTCCCACAATAATATTCTTGCAAAACCTTTCTGTTTCTGTCAGATGCTGCACAGTAGTCAGGATGTCTACCAGAGCTATCAACACACACGCCTTTGACATAATAATTCTTCCCGCCATCAGAGTCTGTACAGTTCAATCCTCCATAAACAAAAAATTTCTCATGCATTTCATTATTATTTTCGTTTCGTTCATTAATCTGATTATTATAATCCACTTCAGCAATTATTTCATAT
>JAGGXF010000012.1 GCA_021163205.1 Candidatus Aenigmatarchaeota archaeon | reverse complement strand
CGTTTAAACAAATCAATATCTCTTGTGATTAAATTGGATTTTGTCAAAATTGATAGGTTGAGATTCGGGTTTAAGTTTTGAAGAACTTTCCTTGTCAATTGGTATTTTTTATCGATTGGTTGATATGGGTCTCCACCGGTACATAAAATAGCTGTTCCCTTTTTGTCCTTGCTTTCTTTAGCAGCCAATTCTGGTGCATTTATTTTTACATCGACAAACTCTCCCCACTTTTCTCTTTGTTTCCTCCACCTGCAAAGAAACTTCAGGTAGCAATAAATACATCCATGAGTACAACCACGATAATAGTTAATACCCCAATCAGCGCCAGGAATTTTGGTTTTATGTATTATGCTTCTTGATTCTATCTCATATATCTTAACCATACTTCAAATAAGCAAAATGATTTATTTAAATCCTTTTAGCGGGGCGGAGTGAATTTCGGACAACTAACATTTGCGATTTAACGAAGTCGGCGTTAGCCGATTTGAGTGGAGCTTTCTGCAAGAAAGCGTAACCGTTAAATTTCTGTTAGTTTCCCTCGTTAGAGGTAGAGGATGGTTCTCTTAGATTCTATAGGCTGATGGTTCAATAAGTCCTTTCTAGCCACCGAAATTCATTTATATTTTCGGCGCGAAAGAATATTCTAACAAAAAAAAATTGAGCAGCGCTGAGAGGGACATTTTTGCTCGCTTCGCTTGTTAGTGCTTTGGCACTCCAAGCGATACCTTTATAAATCTTTTGTCACTATATAGTAATTAAAATTAACAAAAGGAGAGGTGAGAATATGGTAAAAATCAGTACTGGATATAAATGGGGTGGAGGAAAAATGAGTGAAATTTTTCCAGAACTTCAACTACTTAATGATCCACTTTTAAAAGAAGTTTTCGGAAACGTTGAAATAGGACATATTCTTAATAAAATGCGCACTGTAGACAAAATAAGAAATACTGACATAATTCAAATACTTCCAGGTCAGGGTGGTATAGGCGCGATATATGTACCAACAGATAAAGAAAAAGCGTTACTTGAAGTAAGAGATACTCGAGAAATAAATATAAATGGAAAAAATTATAAACTCCCCGTGGGAACATATGCTATAGAGGTTACGGAAGATGGTCGTGTGGAAGTCTATGATACAAACGGGGGATGGTTCGTTAACCCAGACGGGACACATGAGAAGATACAGAACCCTAACTACAACCAAAATAAAAAAATAGACCGCACTCTTTTTAATACCGGGGATGTGGATGATCGACCGTTAGGTGAAAAGACTCGAGAACGTCTGGAAAAGAATTTGGAAAAAATAGAGAATAATCCTCTCAATATTGCCGTGGCGATTGAAAAATATTTCCGAAATCAGTAAACGCCGGCGCTGTTTGATGCGCAGCGTCTTTTTTTAAACTTTCCTCTTTCTATTATTTTTAGACGACCGAAACGATTTTTGTTCTTTCTTGCTGATGAGGTCAGGGTTGTGATTAATATGGATTATAGTCTGGAAGATTTAGAGAAAGCTGTCGTTAAGCCCAGTGAGCTTGAGATACCAGAAGAAATGATTGTTTTCGTGGGCAAAAGGTTGGTAGATGTCTTTTCAAACTATATAGTTAGCGAAAAAGATTTATCAAAATTAGAAGAATATGGATTGGGAAAAGAGCAAATAGACCTCTTAGTTTCGTGTTTCGAGATAAAATACTTTGGTGGTAGAAGAATTCTTGGTCCGAAAAGGCTCATTAAAAAAATCGAAAACAACGAAAAAGAAGAATTGTACGGGAGGACCAACTTGTTGTTTCTTGATTGTTTGATTAGTGGAACGCTTACAGAAGAAGAGATAGAAAAAAGGATTGGTGAAATTATAAAATATTCTAAAGATGAGCTTGAAAAATATATGAAAAAATATAAAATCCCGAAAAACAAAGAGAAACCACCTGAAAACAAAAATCACAATGTTCTACAACAGACTTTACCTGTTCATACACCTCTCATATCTTATAAATCAGTCGCTGTCACAAGCTGATGATTTATCCTGCTCCAAACTTCTTCAGCAGGGCGCCAAAGCCGCCGCGCTTGGCCAGCTTTTCGAGGCGCTTTGGGCTGAGCTTCTTGGTCATCTTCTTGGTTTGCTTATAAGATTTTAGTAGCTCTCGAACATCTGCCTCGGATGTGCCAGAACCTTTGGCGATGCGTTTTATGCGAGATGTTGTTATTATATCGGGGTCGGCGCGTTCTTCTTTGGTCATGGATTTCACTATGTGCGTCCATTTCTTCATTTTTTGTTCTTGCACATTCAACGCGCCCGCGGGGAGCTTTGCTCCGGACATACCGAGCATGTCTAATATCTGGCTGAACGAGCCAACCTTTTGTACAGAACTAATCTGAGATATAAAATCATCCATATCAAAGCGGCCTGTAGCGAGTTTTTCTGCGGTCTTTTCGTCTGTGGCTTCCTTCGCCTTTTCTAATAGACTCTGTAAATCTCCAAATCCGATTAATCGCGACACAAAACGCTTCGGGTCGTACATTTCCAAATCGTCTGGCTTCTCGCCGACAGTTATAAACTTAATCTTAGCTTTGGTCACATTACATGCTGTGAGTGCACCACCAGCTCTGCCAGTAGCATCCAGCTTTGTCACAAGAACACTAGTTATGCCAAGTATCTTATTGAATTCCTCTGCTTGGCGCTGCGCTTCCTGGCCAATATCAGCAGGTATCACAAGGATTGTATCATCCGGTTTCATTACCTCATCAATATTTTTAATTTCTTTTATTAGCTCATCATCAAGAGCGTCGCGACCGGCAGAATCGACAATTATAACATCATATTTTTTCATTGCCTCCAAACCCGCCTTTACAACAGCAGCAGCATCTTTTTCGTTTTTATCTCCGTAGAAAGGCATGCCGACCCTTTTAGCAAGCTGTTCCAACTGCTCAAATGCTGCAGGTCTGAAAGTGTCTGCACAGATAACACACGGCTTTAGCCCGCGCTTCTGGTAGAACTTGGCGAGTTTTATTGCGCTCGTTGTCTTTCCGGAGCCGAAGAGACCAACCAAAAGAATCTTCTGTGGTTTGAGTTCAATTTTTGCAGGCTCTTTACCAAGAATTTCAGTGAGCTCCTCGTAAACAAGTTTTATTAGATATTCTTTTCTGCTTATTCCTGGAGGGAGTTTTTCGAATGCTTTTTTTCGTATGCGGTCGGACAACTCGTAAACAAGCTTAACATTGACATCAGCTGCCAAAAGCGACCGTTGTATATCTCTTATCAAGGATTCAACAGCATTTTTGTCAACAAGCGCGAGTCTTGCTATTCGCTCCAGACCCTTTCTTATACCTGATGAAAGTTTTTCCAGCATCTTAATCAAAAATAATTAAAAGGCTAAACTTTAAAAGGACTATAAGCGCGCTTTTGTTGTGAAAAACAATTAAAGAAGTGCTCATAGCGGTTTATGAATGCGTTCTTTCCATTTGTTTAAGCGAGTTATTTGAGCAACTCTTCTACTATTTTTTCTGGTTCAAACTTTACAATGTCATCATAACCCTGTCCTGTTCCCATAAATATTATAGGCTTTCCTGTAACATATCCTACGGACAGGGCAGCTCCGGCCTTTTCTGCGACATCTGCCTTTGCCAGAATAATTCCGTCGATTCCGACGGCATCGTTGAATTTTTTGGCCTGTTCAACAGCATCATTACCAGTTAGCGTATCTATAACAAGTATCTTCAAATCCGGATTATTAACGCGACATATCTTTTTCAATTCGTCCATAAGATTGACATCAGCATGGTTTCTGCCGGCGGTGTCGACAAGAACCACGTCTTTCCCTCTTGCTTCAGCGTGCTTCTTTGCATCGAAAACAACAGCAGCAGCATCTGCTCCATAGTCATGCTTGACTAAATCCACACCAAGATTCTTCGCATGAATCTCTATCTGTTCCAGAGCAGCAGCCCTGAATGTGTCTGCCGCGGCAAAAACAGGGTCGTGTTTATTTTTCTTCAGATAATTCCCAAGCTTGGCCAAGGTCGTTGTCTTTCCGGTTCCGTTGAACCCGAGTAGGAGAATTGTGCATGGTCTCTTTTCGCTCTTACACGCATTTATAACATCTTCAATATCAAGTGGTTCCTGTTTTAAAACAGAGAGAATAGAATCTTTAAGCGCATTAAGTATGACTTTATTAACATTCTTTCTGTTGACAGATTTGCCAACAAGATTTTTCTTAAGTTCTTCAGATATTTTATCGACAACCTCCAATGCCACATTGTTTTCTAACAACACCGTTTGCATCTCATCTAGAAATCTTTGAACATCCTCTTCTGTAAGTATTTTTTCTTTCACTTTCTTGAGTATACCTGATAGAAAACCCTCTTCCTTCTTAACCTCTTTTTTTATTTCTTCCCTTGCTTGTGCTTTTTCTGGTTTTCCGGGCTTTCCTACCTCTTCTGGTTTTTTTGGTCTCCTGAGCAATCCTATGATTTTTGACCCGAAACCAGTTTTTGGCTTTTCTGATTTTTTCTCCTCTTTCTCGACAAGCTTTGAAACAATCTCCTTTTCTACTTTTTCCTCAACAGGCTTTGATACGATCTTTTCTTGTATTTTCTCTTTTTCTTTTTCCATCGCCTCTTTTTCCAACTTTTCGACAACTTCTTTTGGCTCTGTTTCTTCCAAGATTTCTTTTGACTCCTCAAGAAGCTCTTTGGCCTCTTTCTCAAGCTCCTCTACAACCTTCTCGGGCTCTTTCTCAAGTTCTTCTTCCAGAACCTCTTTTGCTTCTTCCTTTGCAACCTCAGTAGTTTCTTTTGGCTTTACCTCTTCTGGCTCTTTGATTTCTTTTATCTCCTCTTCTATTGGTTTTTCTTCTTCTGCCTGTTCCAGCTCTTCCAGCTCCTTTTCTTCTTCAACTTCTTCGAGTGTTTCTATTTTTTCTGGCTGCTTTTCTTCTATCAGCTCCTTTGTTGGTACGGGAACTTCTTCAACAGCTTGCTCTTTTGGTTCTTCTTGCTGTGATGGCTGTCCTGCTAGTTGCTCTGGTTCTGGGGCTTTCGCGGGTGCTTGTGCTTCAGGTGTTGTTGTTTCTTCTTTTGGCTCTTTTTTGCCAGTCAGCATCTCAACAGCTTTTTTCAGCCGTTTCTTAAGAAAACCAAACATTTTTTTCACCTTTGGTTATTTTTTGTTTCAAGCTTTTGCTCATGCTCTTGTGCCACACTCACAAGTTTGGCTAGCTCCTTATCAATCTTTGAAAGTTCTTCTGATATTTTTCCAGCGTTTTTAAGAAGTTCTTCGTCGGCTTTCTGGATATCGCCCAGCTGTTTATCCAATATTTCCAGGACTTCTTTCATACTCTTTTCACACATAACATCTGCCCCAAGATTAACCATGAATTTCTTTTTATCCTCAAGAGAAGTTTTGACGAAAACGCCTGCTCCAAGAGAGGACCAGATGGTCGTTCCTTTTTCAACACCATCTATCTCAGATAATGTCGCCTTCGTAAGTTCTATTTCCATAAGCTTCTCCTGTAAGGACTGCCTCTCTTTGGCTATAACATTTAGCTGACTCTTCAAAATCTCAGACTGAAAATACTTTTCCTGCAACTCTCTTTGGTCCATAATATCACTTCCATTTGAATAAAGACGCTATTCAAAACTATTCTATTTATCAAGGCAAATGTTATTAAATCTTTCACAAATTTTAAATAATCAGGCAAACCCTTTCAAACAAATTTTTGACGGAAAATAAGATTTAGATAAATCCAAAGACCTCATCCATTCGTCCGGCTTCTGGACCACTGGTGCGGTCACCGACTAAAAAACCGCTTTTGTTGACTATTATCCCACTCCGTACAAATGGCGAGCCAAAATTAACCGTCCCAACATCTACAACTACATCCAAAACAGACTCTATGATTTTAATTTCGCTTTCTTTTGTTTGGGGATGGACCAGACAACCTCTATTATTACATATGGCAGCGGAACCGACAACATTCAGACCTGCGATGGTTGAGACATTAACCGGGAGAGAAAGAAATGATTCTATGTTTTCTTTATACTTTTTTAACAGCGGAGATATTATACAACCCCTATCATTCAAAAGAATCAGGTTACCAACAGCTGTAAATTTCGTATTCAAGACCAAAACATCAGCAATCTTCTCTATATGCTCTTTCTCGTTGTTTTCAATTATATCCGATGTTATTATCTTGTTGCTGTTTCCGGTAGCAAAAATCCCAACAAGATCTGTGTCAGCAATCGTGAGCTTGACAGCGGGAACATTCAGAACACCAAGGCTGGTGTCCTTAACGACATTACCAACGAGCACATATTTATCGCTGGCGAAACCGTATAACCCTATGTTCGGGTCTCCATAAAAATTGATTTTTTTAATACGAGTCATTGAGCAACACCATTGAGCATAACAATAAAATAAATCATAAAATTTAAAAGGATTGAAAATGCAAAAAAAGAAGTAAAAAATAATTATTATTAATTTGAACTACGACTTGCTTTCCTGTTCAGACTTATTTTCTGATTCTGCTTTTTCAGTTTCTTCTTTTGTTTTGAACCCTCTTTCCTGCTTCTGTTCTGCTTCCTCGTGCTTTTCTTCTTCCCCTTCCTTTTTTCTTGGCTTTTTTTCTGTTTTCTCTTCTTTCTTTTTGCCCTCAATCATCTCCTCTTCTTTCTGCTTCTGCAGCGCTTTGCCCCCGAGCCTCTTCATAAGCTTTTCTTTGACGCCTTCTTTCTTGGCTTCTTGTTTGACAGGTGTAAATTCTTTGTATTCAAATCCAACCAGCTCACACTTGAGTTGCTTTTTTTCTTCGTCCAGAACAGCCTTGACTCTGACTCTTCGTGGCGGATATCTTATACCCCTGTTCCAAAGGGTTTCATTCAAATGCTTTCCTATCTTGATTTCAATGTCAGAGTTCTTAAGCTTCATATGCCTTTGTAAATATAATTTTATCAAGCGCATGGCTGTTGGCGTACGTCTGGTTCTCGGCTTTCTATAAGCCTTTCTCAGAGGTATGGTAAAAATTCTTTCCATAATTCGATCACCTGCTCGACCAGTCGGGAATTTTACTTTAATTAATCAATTATAAGCACTTTTTCGCTTGTTTGAGTTTATTTGGTTAAGGCACAGACAAACTAACTGCCTTTTGGACAACAATAAAAGGTTTTCTGAAACTTTAAACTTTGTTTCTTCCACGCCTCCAGGTCTTTGTCTTGGTCTGAATTCTTCTTGTTCTGGCTCGCTTAAGCCCAAACTTTTTAATATCAGCCCAACGGGGAGCGCGTTTCGTCTTCGAAGCTATAAGCTTAATTTTCTCTCCATGCTCTTTTCTGCTTGACATATTATTCACCATAATTTTGTTCCACAAGATTTTAATAATGATTTATTCGTTAACTATTCCTTATTTTTACATTCGTCTAATCTTAAATTTCTTTTTCTTTTGCATCATTGAAAGTATTTGAACAAGCTCCTTTTCTGTTATTCTTGACCTTAGCTGCCCTGTTTGATAAAGTTGGATCAGATATATCTTAAGAGTCTCTGCCAGATCCGGCTTCACGACTTTGAGGTTAGAAAGTCGTTGTCTGGCTCCTTTGTCCAAAATTTTAAGCATAACTTCCTTCTTAAGTGCTTCTAATTCCGCAACCGCCTGTTGATGAACAGCCACATCTTGTGCTGCTTTCTGGCTTAGTTGATTTTCAAGCAAAGCACGCTGTCTCATAAGCAAGCGTTTCTTCTCGGCTTCGCCCTCTTTCATATTTATCTCTCCAGCACAAATTTCAACTCAATCTTTTGAAACAATAATCTGTAAATGAGGGCACAAAGCATTGCCCAAAGATTGCATAAAGCACATTTAACATATTTACACGGTCAGTTGCTCCAATTAATTTCCTGCCTCAACCTTTTTAGCGAGATTGTCCAAAAATTTCTGACCTTTTGGCGTTATTATCCGACCTTTCTTTCCCTTCTTTTGTATCGACACGAAGCCGATGTTTTCTAAATCTTGCAGAATGGTTCGTATGATTTTTCCACCTGCTTTACGGAAATGTGAAGGTTGGTGACCCAGATTCTTTCGACCGCCGTAGAATGTCCTCAATTTTGAAATGCCGACAGGGCCGTCCAAATATACCTTTCTTAACAGACTAGCAGCTCTCAGATACCACCAGTCTTCATTTTCTGGCGGTCTCTCTTTGTGACTACCTGTCTTAACGTACAATGCCCATTCAGGCATCTGTATTTTTTTCTTCAGCTCTTCTGCTGCTTTTTCAATCAGCTTCTGCGGGTCGACGTCAACAACCGTTACCATCATATCACCTGTCTTTTATTTGCTTTCCACTCATTTTAGTTATTACTTAGCTTGTTTTTCTCTCTTTGGGCCCGTCTTACCGAACGGGTATCTTATGATTTTCTTACAGGAAAAGCATTTAATTATTATGCTTTTATCCTTTACGCGCTGGCTGCATGTGAGTCCAGGATACAAATAAGAGTAACAATACTTACAGAATTTTCTTTTTAAAGGTTTTGCTATCTTGACCTGGTACCGCATTCCTATCTTTCTCGCCAGTTGGACATATCGGTTTGATAGGTCCAAATTACCTGCCTTTGCTTGTTTTTCTGCCTCCTTGAAAAGGATTGCTATTCGCTCCCTCGCGATTTTTTGCTGCCAGGCTGGTTTTTGTCGCCTGCTATCCTTAACTGGTCTGTTTTTTGGCTTTTTAGCTGGCTTTTCACTCTTTTTGGCTGGCATAGAATTAAATTGGAAAGGATGCTTTTAAAAGTTTATTCGAAATCTAAAACCACAGAAAACATATCCATAAAATATAAAACTAGTTTAAAGCTACAAAAAATCATCAGAGAACTCTCTCAGACCTCATAATCCGCAGGCATCTCAAAACAGAGTACGCGGCCCTGGTAATGCCCATACTTCTTTTCTCAGCGTCTGTCCCGACCGTGTAGAGATTTTTTATTGGCGTTTTCACATCGCCGAAACTTGAGTCGAGGCTCCACGCAGCTTTTTCCGGAATCAACTCCTGGTAGTGTATCATATCGATATGACTTTCAATCTCGGGAATTGTTTGAATTATTGCATTCAGAGCTTTTTTTCTTGCCTCAGCCGGGTCATATTTTTCAGGCAATACGGTAGCAAAGCCGACAAGTTGCTTTCCAGCTGGCGCTAACCCTGGATCGTAGTTAGATGTCGGAACTGCCCATATATATGGATCGGAATCAACCCACATCTCACACCCATGGTTGCTAAAAAATTGTTTTGTCAGACCAAGCCATATTGTCAACGAGTTAACCTTCTTAATCTGCATTAAATTTCTGGCATAATCTTCTGGCAATCCGGATATCAGATTTGGCAGGTCTGATGCAAACCCGGAATAGACCACGATGTCACAGCTGTAGTTGTTCTCCTCTGTAGATACCCCTTTAATCGTAATCTCGTTTGTGTCGCTGGTTTGAAGGTCCGTTACCTGTTCATTTGTTTTGATTTCGACACGATTTTTCGGAAAAGAGCTTAGGATACAGTTAGTTATAGATTGTATGCCGCCTTTTGGGTATTTATGGTCTGTGGCACCTTCTGAAATAAGCAGGTTATATATCTTGCCAGCATAGGGTATCGAACTTGGTTTGTCATCTTGCTTGTGGCATTTATTATCGATGAACCTCGACACAGGAGCACTTTTCATAGAAGTGCCTAACATGAAGTAAGAAAGATAATCCCAAAATCTTCTCGTTGTTGATGAAATCTCGGATGGAAGAACATCAGCGATTGATACCGCAGATAAATCCTTGCCCATACTTAGCCTGTAGAACATATCAAAGAGTGATTTCATCAGAAGCAGCCTGTCTTTTTTAGGAATTATATCAAAGGTCAGCCAGTCCTTCAAACTCCAGGGGAATGGCTCCAGCCTGTTGCTAGCCCTCACATAATACTTGCCAAATGGGACAAATTGCGGGACAACGTCAAAATATTTATCCATCAGCTCCCTTAGAGGGCCGCTATCAAGCCTTGTTATAGCATGTGGTCCGGTGTCAACACGATAGTCATCAACTTCGTAAGATCTGCAAACCCCACCAACCTTGCTGTCCTTTTCTAGAATTAGTACCTTTTTCCCTTCTTTCGACAGTGCAAGCGCAGACAACAGTCCGCTAATTCCAGCGCCTATGACTATAATATCATAATGGCTATCGTTGTACTTGTTTTGAGTCATGTGAGAACCCTTTTATAAAAATACCTTTTCCTTATTTCTGACTATTTCGTCCCTTGCTATTTCATCTGTTTGAGATTCACCGGTTTGAGATTGGTTTTGCAAACTTCTTTTCCACATTCTGTCTGTGTATCGAGTTGTAGGCACAAAACGGTATTATTCTGCCGTCTGGCGTTGCATAATGAATGCAACAACGCTCAACGCGTTGCGTGTCAAAATTATATGGGTCCATGAAATGCATCGAACCGATGAAGATTGCCTTCCTTACTACATTTTTGGGCGCCTTATAACCTTCTTTGCTGGTTAGATAGGCCTTGAACATTTCCTTCCAGCTAAAGTATGATGGCGCGCTGGCAGTATCTACGGTTTTTATAAGCCTTGCCAAAATTTTTAGTTTTACTTTTATTGAATGCAGGTCCTGTGGCTTTTTCATTTCTTCTTTAAATATATTTGCTACAGCATCCAAGTCTATGAAGTGGCTCATTGGTATGAGTTCGCCCTTGTCCTCGAAAGCATACAGACCAGCACCGCAGTGGACATGGGTCGAGGATTTCATTATGCGCTTATCAAACATTTTTTCTACGAGTTTTTCCAAAGGTGCTATAGCCGGTATAGGAAACCAATCCTCTTTTTTGATCTGCCCGTCTGTCTGCTTTTCCACATCTCTAATCAGATCCGGTATGGTGTATCTTTTCTTCTTCAACCCTTCCTTGCTGATTCTTCCTGTGAATGAAACCGGCTGGAAGTTAACAGATTTGACAATTTCTATATTCTTCACGCCGTACATTATGATATCTCCAACTTGGTCATCGTTCAAGCCCTTGACAACAGTAGGAACAAGCGTTGTTGCAATGTCTACTTTCTTGAGGTTTTCTATGGCTTTTTGCTTCAATGGCCAGGCGTTGAAGCCGCGCGTTTTTTCATAGACCTCTGGCGTAAGACCATCGAATTGTAAATAAACAATATTCATGCCCGCTTCCTTGAGCTGCATAGTAAAATTAATGTCCTCGGCAATGCGCTTGCCATTGGTGGCTACAAGTATCCATTTAAAGCCGAGCATTTTAGCCATTTTTACTATTTCTATTATATCTTCTCGGACGGTTGGTTCGCCACCCGCCAACATAAGACTATCTGCTGGCACAGGCTCTTCTTCTCGGAAGAGTTTCATCATCACGCGTATCTGTTCAATGGTCGGCTCACACACATAACCTGCTGCTTCTGCATTTGCGAAGCATATCGGACAATGAAAATTACACCTGTTCGTCACATCTATCAGACCTAACATGGTATGTGTTTTGTGTTCGTTGCACAAACCGCAGTCATATGGACATCCCTTCTCACGTGTTGTGTTCGGGTTATCTATTGGGTCTCCTGGTATCTGATATTTTAGAAATCTTTTGTACAAATCAGAATCGGACCAATAGATATCCTCAAAATCACCATGTTCCGGGCATTCTTTTTTTATGATTACTTTTTCTCCGTCATCATAAACATCTGCCTCTATTGTTTTCAAACAGATGGGACATAGCGAATGCGTTTTTTTCAATAGTTTCATTACATCACCTTCTCACCAATTTTCTGGCTAGTTTTGTCAGATTTTATTTATTGATTTTACTTATTCATTGTTTTTCAGGCTCATTATCAAGGCCTCTAAATTTTTAATTAGCTCTGGTTTTGCATCTTCTATCTTCCTCAGAAATTTTTCACCTTCTTTTGTCAACTGATAGTAAATCTTTTTTTCTTTGTGCTTTATTTCTATGAGCTTTTGCTTCTTCAGTTTTTGCAAAGCAGGATAAATAGAACCGGGTGAAGGCTTCCAAAATCCCGTCATCTTATAGATGTCTTTTATTATCGCATTACCATAACTTGGACCATCAGCGAGGCTAAGAATTAGAAAAATCGTCAGAAAGCCTTGTGCAACTGTTTTTGTAAACAACATCACAACTACACCCCACTTTGCATCTTATTGTTATATATCGATGTCGATAAATATTTAAGACTGACGCCGAGTTATTATCATTACGGTTTCGTGACTAAATGAAAAAAAGAAGCAAAGAAAACGTAAAATTTGAGCAAAAAAAGGGAATCAAAGATTTGTAAAAATAAAAATGTCTTCAACCCTTCTTAGGTTTGTATCCTTCAAATGCCTTCAAAATCTCTAGCGGCACTGCGAATACAACCGTGTTGCTCTGGTCTGAAGAGATGTCGTTGATGCTGTGAAGCGTTCTCAGGTGCAATGCTCCTTGTGTCTTGGCGAGTGTTTCGGCAGCCTTTGCGAGGTTCTGAGAAGCGATGACCTCTCCCTCTGCTTTGATTATCACTGCTCTTCGTTCTCTCTCGGCCTCTGCCTGCTTTGCCATGGTTCTTTTCATCTCTTCCGGCAATTCTATGTGTTTCAAGTCGACCGACTCGACCTTTATTCCCCAAGGATCTGTTGCCTTGTCAACCTTCTCACGTATTCTTTTGCTTACTTCGTCTCTCTTGCTCAAGAGCTCGTCCAACGTAACTTCACCTACAACATCTCTCATAGTTGTCTGGGCAAGCTGTGACACAGCATAGCCATAGTGTTCTACTCTTATGATAGCATCCTTGGCGTCAGAAACTCTGTAATAAAGCACGGCGTTCACGTTAACAGAGACGTTGTCTTTTGTAATTGCTTCCTGACTGGGAACATCAACAGCCTTCACGCGCATGTCCACACGCCGCCACGATTGTATCACAGGAATAAGTATATTCAAACCCGGTTGCATTATGCCAGAAAAACGCCCAAGTGTGAACTTTACACCTTGCTCGTATTGTTTTACTACTTTTATGAAAGACGAAAGAAATCCAACACCGATGGTCAACAAAATAAATTCATAAAACACTTCCACACCCCCCAAACCGGTCAAAACTAATTAATAGTTCCAGGCAAAGCTTAAAAAAGGATTTAAATCTGTAGTTCGAATAGAATTCTTAGCAAAACAAAACAATGCGCCGATAGTCTAGAAGCCTTTCTTAGAAAGCTTTCATGAGAAAACTTGAGAAAGGCTTGGAAAATCTGGTTAGGACCTTAGCCTTCCAACCAGTCTTAAAAGTTGGACTGAATGAAGAAAGCTAATGACTCGGGTTCAAATCCCGATCGGCGCATCAACAAAATAATCAATCTTGCTGTTTCTTCTCAAAGAATGCGTCTTTTTTTTGAATAAATCTCCTATATAGATTTTATTTCCTTTATTCATCTCTTCGACGAAGCTTTTTATGGTTTCGATCATTTTGTTGTAGTCTTCCTTACCTAATCGTATTCTAAAATTACGTTCGTCCGCGCGCTCTTTTTGGCCAAAATCTTTTCCTTTTGGTAGAATGTAGTATTTCAGACTTTCTTTATCAATAATATATTGATCCCAGATAGAATCGTAAAAAACATCTACGTGAAGAAAAAAGGTTTCTTTATCGCCGTTTATTTTTTTCTCAAGAAAACAGCTAAGACTATAAAAGCCCCCATTATCCCAGACATTTATATGATAGTCGTCTCCAAAACATATGCAACGTTTGTATACATCGTTCGAGTCTTTTTTCATACGCATCCCAGGTGCCTTTTTCTACCTCTATCGTTTTTTAACTTTTAATATGTTACTACTCTATAATAATAGTATAAATAAAGTTTGTTTTATTAACTGGGATTATTTAAACATTTTCGTAATAATTAGATTATGAAAAAGCTCGCCTTGCTTGTTCTGCTGTTGTTTGTTTTTGTAATCATTGTGGGAGATTGGAATGTAAAACAAAATATCTATCCAGAAATCAGGAAGGAATTTGAAGT
>JAGGXF010000034.1 GCA_021163205.1 Candidatus Aenigmatarchaeota archaeon | reverse complement strand
TAATTATGTTGGTCATAATTAATGTAAAATTAAAGCAAGATTAAATAACTTTCGTTAAGCGCCGCCAAAAATTGCACATAATACCCGTTCAACGTCCCAAAGCGGAACGAAGTGGAGCGCAGCGTATGACGCAGGCACCAGAGACCTATAATTCTTTTTCAAGAAGAATTCAAGGTTTTCTGGCATGCCCTGAGCCGGTTAGTACCTGTTAAGTGCTTCGAGTGGACATCCAAAAACTTTATTAACCCGCACAGAAAATATTTCTTTATGTTGCCGATAAAAAATGTTATAATCTTGCCGACGGCGTCCATGGCAGATGTTCTATTTCTGGCCGCCATAATAGCCGTCATATCAATATGTTATATTGTCGTCTACGAGAAGAAAAAAATCTAGTGAGAATGGACTAGAGTTGTTCATAGTTGCTTATCCAGAAAGTTTCTTATGAACGATTCTGTCCGCGCTCCGATAAATCCAGCTGGCTGTTCGTTTCCCTTAAACAACACCACCGTTGGTATGGACATAATCTCATATTTTCTTGCGGTTTCTGGATTTTCGTCCACATTGAGTTTCGCGAGTATGAATTTGCCGTTATATTCCTGTTCCAGCTTCTCTAGGACAGGCGCGATAATCATACATGGTCCGCATCTGGGAGACCAGAAATCCACAAGAACAGGCTTTTCTTTCGATGCTTTTATTACCTTCTCTTCCCAATTCTCGTCGTTAACCTCTATCATTTGACCAACTCCTAATCGTTATGCGGGTTTAGTGGCTTTACACAACATTCATTTCGTTTACATTTTAATGCATAAATAAATCAAATGCGCTTTATCATGGCTTCTTTTACTTTTTCTTTCGCTATTTCAACCGCAGCTGTTCTTGGGCTTATTTCGTCCTTTTCAGCCCGTTCTAGCACAAGCTTCGTGTTCTTTTTTATTTTTTCCTCGACCATCTTGAACATGTCATCCGGCGTTCCGCCTATATATTCTACGTAGGAAGATATTACGCCACCGGCGTTTGCGACAAAGTCGGGCACCACAAGAATATGCTTTTTATGAAACTGCTCTTCTATTTCTGGCCTCATCGGAATGTTTGCAGCCTCTACAATTATTTTCGCCTTTACCTTGTGAAAATTTTCGCTGGTTATGACATCTGGCCTGGCACCGGGTATTAGCACATCAACTTCAAGCCCAAAAAGCTTCCCATTTTCTAATACCTTACCTGGCTTGTAGTTTTTAATAGCTTGTGTTTCTTTTTTTATTTTTATCAGCTTTTCTATGTCCAGGCCGTCTTCGTTGTATATACAGCCTTTGCTGTCGCTCACGGCAACGATTTTTGCGTCATGCTCTGCCAAAAACTTTGCCGTAAACATGCCTACGTTACCAAAACCTTCTATTGCCACGCTTATATGATTCAAATCAAGTCCAAGGTGTTCAACAGCAATCTTGGTGGCGTGGAAAACACCGAAGCCTGTTGAGCCCAATTCGTGCGGTATTCCACCGATGTCTGCGGGTTTACCTGTACACGCTTTTGGGTCGCCATTTTCTTCTGCGAACCACCTCATTTCCTCTTCAGCCATATTCATATCAGGTGCGGCAATATACTGATTAGGAACAAGGGGTTTTAGCGCTTTCGAGAATGCTTTAACAATCTGTTTCTTTTCTTCTTGACTCATTTTTTTCGGGTCAGCCATGATGCCACTTTTCGCGCCTCCGAAAGGCAGACCAGCAAGCGAACATTTCCATGTCATGGCTCGAGCAAGTCGCGCCACTTCTTCTGTCGTGATGTCGGGAACCATTCTTATGCCGCCCTTTCCCGGGCCGAGCGCAGTATTGTCGATAACTACAACACCGCGCATCTTTGTGAGAGGATCATAAACCTGCAGAATCTTTTCAGGACCAAACTCATCATATTCTATCACGGTCAGCACCTCTCATGCTCACAACATAATCAATAAGATAATTTATAACATTTATATCTCGGAGAACGCTTAAAAGTCTTGTTGCGCCCGAGAATTGTATTCAAAATAGCTATTAGGAGAAATAAGGAAAGAAAAAATTAAACTACGAAAATTATTTCTTCATTGTTCAGTATTCGTGTCCGCAAAGTCCACAGAATCGAATGGTCCTACCATGAACTCGGGCCGTAACTATTCTACCTTGTTTGCACTTTTTGCAATGCTCTATTTTCATAAGACCACACCCCATGTTCTGTTTTTCTCTTTTAACTATTACTTTTTAAAGATTATGATATTATCATATAGTAATTAAAACTTAAATATTTATTGTTTTACTGATGAGGTTCATAAATTCAATTTTATTGGGTTTTATCGCTTATTTCTATATATTTATTTTATTTAAATAGTTTTCGGTTTTAGAGCATACAAACTATTTGGATTGGCAAAAATAAACGAAATAAGGCATAATTGAAGAGCACTAAAAAAGTATCTAATAAAATGTCTGAAAAACCCTTAAATCCTACTAAAAAGTAGCTTAAAACGCAAAAAACACGGCATCTGACGATTTTTGTCAACTAGTTTATGATTATTTTTTGCTCAGACGAGCAAATAGGGCATCTGACGCTGTTGTAATACCACTCAAAACCGCATTTTTTGCATTTCCAAACAGTGGTATGTGTTTTTTTATATTTTGTCTTTCTTGCCAGAACGACACCTTCTTTGCTGCAAAAATATGCAATTACGCATGAGTGCATATATACTATGGTCAAGCTAGTATATAAAGTTAATCGTCGAACTTTTTGAGGTTCTAATCGGTGTTCGTAGATGAAAATCAGATAAAAGTCAATGCTCGTTCCACCCGCACACCTTTTTAAACAGAAAAATATAAGATAAGAGCAAGATTAATATGAAACACTTAGATGAACTCAGAAGATTAAAGCTCCCAAGGGACAAATTCGCTATTTTTGGTAGCGGATGTCTAGCAATCAGAAACATAAGGGATAACAACGACTTAGACATTATAGTAAAACCAGAGCTGTGGGAGCATCTAATCAAAAAATATCCTAGAACAAAGAAAAGCGATTTCATTCAAATAGACAATATTGAAATATACAAGGATTTGCGTCCTTGGGTTGATGATTCGTGCAACCTGATTGATAGCGCTGATATAATTCGTGGTTTTCGTTTTGTCAAGCTAAAATATATTATACAGTTAAAGAAAGCCATGAACAGAAAGAAAGACAAAGAGGATATTAAGCTAATCGAAAATTTCCTGAAGCATCAAAAATAGGCTATTCGAAGGTTTTTCAGAATTATTCGGTTTTGTTCCTGCCGCAGGAGCAGTAAGCCAGAAAGGTCAAAAATCGTTTTTATTCCCATCTCAGCGCCTCGACGGGATCCATACGCGCGGCACGGAGTGCTGGATAAGCACCGGAAATGATACCAACAACCATAGAGAACAGAAGCGCCCCAACAACGAGATAAGGCGAGATAATTGTCTTTATAGCAACGCTAGTATACATTGAAGCCGCATGGCTCACCCCAAATGAAACGAGAGAGCCCAGCGCTATTCCTAGCACACCGCCTATCATACCAACGAAGGCGGACTCTGTTAAAAATATTGACATAATCCTTTTTTCTGTGGCGCCGATTGCTTTCATGACTCCGATTTCGCGTGTCCGTTCCATCACAGCCATTAACATGGTGTTCATTATACCTATGCCACCAACAACAAGGGATATAGCAGCAATACCAACAAATATGGCTTGTATGATGCTGAGAATACTGGCAGCAGTATCCTTAAGTTGTTCAGATGTTTGCAACTTAAAGTCCTCTGCATTGTGGTCCTTCTTAAGTTCCTGCTTTATTTTATCAGCGACTTTTGACACATCTTCGGTGTCTTTAACATCGACGATTATATAGGAATAGTCTGTTGTGTTGAGAATTTCTTTCGATGCTTCCAATGGAACCGTAATTGTGTAATCATCAATAGGATTGCCTATTTTTTCCATTATTCCGATAACGCGAAATGTTCTGTTATTTATCTTGATCTTCTCTCTTACGCGAACCTTTTTCTCAAAAAGGTCGTTATGGACACCATAACCAATTACGGCAACATATTTGTCAGATTCCATGAAGTTTCTCCCTTCCTTTATTTTATAGCCCTGCATATCTTCTATCATCTGCATAAACTTTTTCTCAGTGGGTATTCCAGCAACGTACGTGTAGATTGTTTCTTTCCCCATTTTTATTGTGGCAGATTTGACTATCATAGGTGCAACTGTTTCTATCCCCCCAACCTTTTCTATTATTTTAATATCTCTATCATTTAGTGCTCTACCACCGAACGCCAGTCCAGAGAATCCAGGAGACTTTGGTGAGCCGGGACTTATCATTATTTTGTCCATGCCCAGCATCTCAAACTGCTGATTTACAGCATACTGAAGTCCATCCCCAACAGAAACCAGAGCCACAATAGCAGCTATGCCTATAATAATGCCTAGCAAGGTCAGAAGTGACCTGACTTTCTGTTGCATTAGGTTGCGAAATGCAACCTTTACTAGTTCAATCATTGCTTTTCCCTTCTATCCTGTTTGTAGTCGTATGTTTTCTATTTTAACCCTGTTACAACTATCTCTTTCGCTTTGGCGGTCTGAAGAATGCATAGATTTTTCTAACCCAGCCTATTATAAAGAACTTTAAGATTAGGAGAACAACAATGGCATATACCACATACATATACCACGGCGTCGGCTTAACAAGCGATTTCATGGCTTCTTCTTTTGAAACAAGCTCTACATAGATAGTTCCGTTAGTTACAATCCTCTTGTTGTCGCTATCCTTGTATCGCGCAATGAAATTTATGGGATATTTTCCCGGTGTTACATTATCAAATTTCGCTTCTAGATCAATCGTGTCAAAGTCGTCTGCGTCCAGTGTTCCGATAAAGCTCTTTTCTGGTGTAATCTTTGCGACAGGGCACGAGGCTTCGATAATAGTGTAGTAAGCTGAGCCCGGTGCAACATTAGCTACCTCTACGCTTATCGTTGATGTGCCTGTGGGATAGGCAGTTGGATCGACCTTATCAAGAATAAACTCCAGTTCTGCCTTATTTTGTATTTCACCTATATATATTCTGAATTTTCTTGTTACCCAGGCACCACCTGCAAAGTGGTATTTTAGTTTAAGCTCGTTCCACCCCTTGACAGCGTTTGAGTCAACGCGTATTTTGTATTGCAACAGAACAGTTTCGATACCAGGTATTTCAGGAAAAAATCGCTCAGCCTGTTCGTTTTTATCCAGACTGAATGGGTACTCCGGCTCAAGAATGAGTGTGACGTTCTTAGCGGTCTCTGTCGCGTTGTTAGATACCTCTATAAATAGTGTAAAATACTTTCCCGCTTCTACGGGATATGGATCATACTTCTGCTGGTAGATATTAAGATTTGGCGACTCTGTCATTGCAGCAAACGCGGGGCTGATCAGCACCAGCATCGCAACAAATAAAGCCATTTTTTTCATAATCATACCTCCTAGACATTTGATTTATTAGATTATCATTACAAGCTTTTGTCATACAAGCTTCTAACCTTTGACAGCTTCTATAAACCATTCATCAGCACAACTTTTCAAGACTTTACAAGGTCAACCCCTTTTAACTATCTTTCCGTCCTTAATTTTTATTCTTTTCTTGGCTTTTCTAGCAAGCGATGGGTCATGTGTTACAATGACAACAGCCCTTTTCTCATTTTTATGAAGTTTCAATAGTATGTCGATGACCTGTTCACCTGCTTTTGAGTCGAGGTTCCCTGTCGGCTCGTCAGCTAAGATAACTTCAGGATTGTTTGCAAGGGCACGTGCTATTGCGACGCGCTGACGTTCCCCACCAGACATCTCAGTTGGCCTGTGATTTATCCTAGGGCCAAGACCAACGATTTCCAGCAGATGCGTGGCGCGCTTTTTCTTCTCTTCATCAGGCACCCCGGCGAACCACATTGGTAACATCACATTTTCAAGTGCGGTAAGCCTTGGTATCAGATTGAATGTTTGAAAAATAAACCCTATCTTTTTTCGCCTTATCTCGGCCATCTGGTCATTGTCCATCTCTGTTGTAGGGACATGGTCAACGAAAACCTGCCCGAGTGTTGGCTTCGTAAGGAGGCCAATAATATCCAGAAGCGTGCTTTTACCAGAGCCACTCGGCCCCATGATTGATATTAGGTCACTAGAGCCGATAGAGAACGACACATTATTCAGCGCTTTCACCTCGACCTTGCCAAGCTGATAAATCTTGGACACGTTTTTTAGTTCGATTATGCTTCGCACAGAAACCACCAGATAAACAACAAATTATTAATAATCATACAGATGACAATAATAACCCTCAAAAGTATATAAAAATGTTGTCATTCCCACAGAAATAGAATCAGAAGAAGAATTCTTGGAGATCATCAAAATGAAAGTTTTATGTGGCACTGAAGTCTCAAGATAAAAATATAAATGGCAGGTCATTACCTACCGAACGAATATTTTAAATAATACCAAAATCTAAAATAAGAATATGATAAATTTATTCCTATTCTTGAGCGCTGTGTTCTTGCTCACTTTTGTAGTCGGGAGATTAATAGAAAAAATAAGGGTGCCTTGGATTTTTGCTGCTTTGATCTTGGGCTTTTTGCTCGCGATACACAACCCATTTGTTTCGATAACTTCTTCGCCAGCATTCAATTTTCTGTCCCAGCTTGGAATGTATTTCTTGCTTTTTGTTATAGGTTTTGAAATAGATTTGAACAAATTTAAAAAACAGGGTAAGTTCATCTTCAAAGCAACATTTTTCATAATTCTGCTTGAGGCACTCTTCGGAACTCTTCTGGTTCATTTTGTTTTTGGATATGTTTGGTTCATCTCCTTTGTCGTGGCGCTTTCTTTTGCTACGGTTGGAGAGGCAGTCTTGATTCCTATTTTAGATGAATTCGGAATTGTGAATACAAAGTTAGGTCAGAGCATAATTGGGATAGGATGTCTAGACGACATCATAGAAATTTTCACTTTAATATTAGCGATATTTTTAATAGGCTCTGGTGCTTCTGTTTCCCACCTGAATATGGCTATTATATTATTTTCTCTTTTTGTTCTGTTCGCTTTGGCTTTTGGATTGACAAAACTTAAAAAAGAAGGCAGAAGATTCAGTTTCATAGACATAGAAGATCTGTTTCTTTTCGTCCTGTTTGTTCTATTCTTGTTCTTGGGAATAGGCGAATATGCGCATGCCACCGCCATCGCAGCATTGCTTTCTGGAATTGCTCTTAAAACATTTATACCAGAAAAAAGGCTGGCGAGAGTTGAAAGCGAGATAAGAACAATGTGCTACGGATTTTTCGCTCCTTTATTCTTCCTGTGGGTTGGAATTACAATGGACGTAAATTATCTTGTTTCCTATCCTTTGCTCATCCTTCTTGTTGTTGGCGTCTCAAATGGAGCAAAGCTTTTAGGCTCGTGGATCATAGGTAAAAAAGAACTTGGGGCAAAAAAATCTGTTTTGCTCGGTATTGGCCTTTCCGTGAGATTTAGCACGAGTATAATCATCATAAAAATCTTGTTTGAGAATGGTTTGATAAATCTTGACTTGTACTCTGTTATCGTTGCTTCGAGCATAGTGTTCAAATTCATAATACCCGTTTTATTTTCCAATTTACTGGTAAGATGGCGAATATCTAAGGTCAGATAAGTTTCACATCACATTTGTTTATATTTTCTACGCTACTTGCCACGTTTCCTTATCAATCGTTTGTGCAAGCGTATTTGAAGCTATCTCATAGCTTGTCTATATGCTCTTCAACACTCTTATACCATTTATAAGTTATTTCTTTCATTTTGTTTTTAATCTCATTCTTGTTATATGGCTTGTACAGAAAGACATAACCGCCTCTAAGTAAATTTTTTTGTATCCTTTTAGCCAGTCTTTTATCAACAAGATTTTTTATCGCTTTTTGAACCGTTGTCCTTTCCAGTCGCATAGCCTTGGAAATTTCTGATACCGTAAGCATCTTGTCGTTCCTTAACAGAAAAATCAAGACATTGTATTCGGTTTTATTCAGGTCAAACGAGCATCTTATCAGTTCTTCCTCTGTTATTTTCTTGCATGAAAATGTTATAATTCTAATCACCGAGTTTCTTTTTTAGTCCATCAACAACAAAACAGACATTATAAACTGTTTTAATATTATTAGTTTTGCAGAACTTTATAGCCTTTTCTGATTCAGAGCCAGGTTGCATCCAAACCCTATTTATTTTAAGATTCTTACACTCTTTGACAATCTGCTCTGTAACTCTTGGCGAAACAATAGTTATGACCACGTCTGGTTTTTTCGGCAGGTCTCCAAGTGAATGGTAGCACTTCTCGCCTAAAATTTTGTCTGCATTTGGGTTTACAGGATAGAGGGTATATCCGGCCTTTTTTAAGTCCTTGTAAATTTTATAGCCATACTTTCTCGGATTTCTTGAAACGCCAACAACAGCAAAAATATTTTTATTTCTCAGAAATTCTTCAATTTCTTGCATAAATACTTCCTCTATTCGGTTTCCAGCCGGGTGTTTAAATTTTAATTTTAATTCTATTTCCACCAGCTTTTTTTATCATAATTTCTAGGATTTTAATATTTTTTCTAAGCAGGTGTTGAAGATTATTTCTCGCTTTTTTTAGTTTTTCCAATTTTTTATTCACTGCTCTGACTTTTTCCTCTAAATCTTTTTTCTCGTTTTCAATGTTCTCGAGAAGTTTTTCATTCCTAGAAGAAACTTTTTTAAGAATACCCGATATTTGTTTTTTCTCTTCTTCCAGCTTGTTATACTTATCAATATTCTTTTTCAGCTCATGCTCAACGAATATCAAAAACTCATTTAATGTCCTGTTTTCGTCCTTGTTGAGTTCGACATCACTAGTCCTGATTGTGTCCACAATCTTCCAAAATTTTTCATTAATATTTTCTAAGGGATATTTCATAAAGGTATGAAAAAAGTCAAGCATTTTTTTATCCTTGGAGTGAAGTATTTTACTAATAGGCCTTCTTGCTCTCGAGATTCGTAATTTTAAGTCAGAGGAAATCTCAACAAGTTTGGCATCCAAAGAATTGATATGCTTTCTAAGTTCTATAATCTCTTTGGTATCAATTCTAGATGATATATGCTTAAGAGCTTCGGTTCCTTCTTCTAATAATTTTTCTGCGTCTTCTTTCTCTTCTATGACTGACTGGATTTCATCTTCTATGTGTTTGATATCTTCTATTATTTTTTTAACTTCTTTATATTTTTTTGAAGCATTCTCGAGGTGGTTTGCCGTGCTATATTCTCCGTATCTCATTACAAGAATTTTTTTCAGATCACCCACATCCTTTAAAAAAGAGTTCAATAATTTTACAGCCTCTTTACCTTCTTCATATTCTAGCACTTCATATTGAATCTGTGGGGGGATTTTTACTATTTTATCAATTATATAAAAAGTATTGGTATAGAATTGCTGAAGAGATGGAATATTAAGCTCGTCCACTTCTTTTATTCTTTCTAAATTTTTTATTACAAGAGATGTAAATTTTTTCTCTCCTCTGCTCTCTAACTTTTTGAGGCTTTTTTTAGCTTCCTCGAGTCTTTTCATGATTTTTTCATAGCTATCGTTTAGCTTGTCATAGTATTCAGAAATTTTCTTTTCACTTTTTATTCTTTCTATGTAATTCTCAATCTCGGAGAATTCGATAGCTTCGATTTGCTTTTCCTCTCTTCTACCAAAAAGAAAGTTAATTCTTATTCTTGACATTTTTTCATCAGATTTTTTAATTTTTCCTCAAGGCTTTCGGTATCATATTTTCCTGTTGCCCTTTCCCGCACTTCGCCGTCGCAAAAGAACAATAAAGTAGGAATGGCTTTCACACCAAGTAAGTCTGCAAGTGCTTTGTTTTTTCCCACATCGCACTTCAGAAATTTTATTCTTCCTTCGTATTTTTTCGAGAGTTTTTTGAATGTTGGGGCAAATGCTAGGCAAGGCGCGCACCATGTTGCCCAGAAATCAACGACAACAGGAATATCAGAATACAAGATTTCTTCTTCAAAATTTTCTTCATTGACATGCTCAACCATTTTATCACTTTCGTTAATAATTTGCTAAACAATATTTTCCATCTTCTACTCTTTTTTATTTGGATGTTAATTTAAAACAATAAGTCGCCAGCACATCTTCATTTAACTTATTCCTAGTCGAGTATCTCTATTGTGAGCTTTGCCTTCCTTTTCATGCCCACCTTTGGAACAAACGAGCTGATAATATCACCGAACTTATTTTCTTTGTCTCTGAATCCTATGTGCTCATATTTTTTATTACCCAATTCTTCAATCTCATGAAAGAGTTCCCCCTCAATAGTTTTTCTTATCATTTTAAACTTTCCACCCTTTTCTTGCTAATATCATAAATCTCTCTCTTTCCTCTTCATCCATTTCAGCAATATTCATTTTAATCTCCATGTCGTTGTTCAGACTTTTCAAGGCTTCTTTTACGAGATTAATCAGATCCTCCTTGATAGGGACATCTAAAAATGGAAGCGTTAATGTGATTGAGATAACATTGTCCTCCACTTTTATGTCTTTTATCATACCTAGTTCTACCAGACTGTAATTTATTTCCGGATGAATTACCTTTGATAATACTTCTTTGACATCTTTTTCTGAGACGTTTTTCATTTTTTCTCCTCTACAATTATTTTATTATTCTTTATTCTATTATCCTTTAATATTACAAAATTTCAAGGATTGAACTCTTCTGATGATGGCTTGTTCCTTTCCTCAGAAGTTCCAACACTCCTTTTTACATATTCTAAGCTTCAAGGTATTTCCGTGTCGTCAATGCTATAATTCGATTAGTCCAGATTTCCTCTTGCTTTTTCAGCGTCCAATATTCTTCTTATTGCGATAGCATAGGCCGCATTTCTCATACTGAATCTCTTTTGTTCTTTATATAGGTCATAAGTTTTACGGAACGCTTGGGTTAGCTTCTCCTCCAGAATTTTTTCCATATAATCTTTTGAAAATATGTGGCCTGTTTTATTTTGACACCACTCACAATAGCTTACTATTACTCCTCCAGCATTGGCAAGTATGTCTGGAATCACGACGATTCCCCTTTCATGCAGAATATCGTCCGCTTCTGAGGTCACTGGCCCGTTGGCTAGCTCCAGGATAACTTCTGCTTTCACATTTTCGGCGTTTTCCTTGGTTATTTGATTCTCGAGGGCAGCAAGAATCAGAACATCTGTTTCAAGTTCCAGCAGTTCTTTGTTAGAAATCTTTTCAGCTTTCGGGTACTGGGTAACAGAACCTGTTTCTTTCTTGGTTTTTATTACTTTTTCAATGTCTAGCCCCGTTTTGTCAACTATTCCTCCTTTGCTGTCGCTAACCGCGATTACATTATAGCCAGCATCATGTAGCATTTTTGCGATATTCATCCCAGCATTGCCAAATCCTTGAATAACGACATTTGTTTTCTCTGGACTTTTTCCCTCTTCTTCAAGGAAGAGGTCCAGTATTATCTTTCCACCTTTTGAGGTAGCATCTCCTCTGAGGACACATCCGCCAAGTTCAAGAGGTTTTCCTGTTATCATTCCTGGTTCGTGCCTGCCTTTTATTTTCTCGAACTCGTCGAGCATCCACCCCATAATCTTTGGATTGGTATAGACATCTGGAGCAGGAATATCCTTATCCTCTCCAATGAATTCATGAAAAGCTCGTATATAAGCTCTGCTCACCTTTTCAAGTTCTTCTTCACTTAATTCCTTTGGATTAATTTTTACCCCACCTTTCGCACCACCATAGGGCAATCCTGCTAAGGAAGTCTTAAGACTCATCCAAAAAGAAAGCGATTTAACCTCGTCTTCACAGACATTCGGGTGAAATCTAATACCTCCCTTTGCCGGCCCGAGAGCATCGTTGTGGATAATTCGCCACGCTTCATATACTTTTCCGTTAATATTCAGAGTTGCCTTGGTTATTCTTTTATGGCTTAGCAAAAGTTCTTTTTCCGCATTTGTTAAGCTCAGATAATCTGATACCTTTTCTAAATTCCTTTTTATATTATCAAAAATTGACATCTTATTCGCCCCCTATTTTTTTCCTTTTATTTCTTCATAAGCAGAAGCAGCGGCAACCGCACCTTGAGCAGCTGCTGTTATCGCCTGTTTTAGAGGATTATTCGTAATGTCCCCGGCTGCAAAAACCCCTGGTAAAGAGGTTCTTTGATGTCTGTCCGTTACGATATAACCATCGTCAAGTTCCAGCTTAAGTTGTTCGGCGAGTTCTGTGCTGGAGACTAGCCCGATTTCAATAAAAACACCGTCAACTGAAAGTTCTTCACCAGAATCTAGAACAATTGATTCTACCTTATTCGAGCCTTTAATTTCTTTTATGTTTGAATTGAAAAGAGGTTCGATCTTTTTATTTTCCTCGACTCGCTTAATCCATGTTGGCTCTGCTCTGAAGAATCTTTCCCGTCTATAAACGATATAGACCTTCTTTGCATACTCTGATAACAAAAGAGCGGCAGTTAATGCGGCATCACTTCCACCAACTACCGCAACAACCTTGTCTTTAAAGAAGGCAGCATCACAGGTTGCACAGTAACTAACACCCTTGCCTAAAAATTCTTTTTCCCCTTTAATATTCAATTTTCTTTTTTTAGTTCCAGTAGCCAAGATAATTTTTTTGGCTCTGTATGTCGAGATATTTGTTTTGACCTCGAATTCTTTATTTTTCTTAATTTCTATTATCCTCTCCTGTTTAATTTCTATTCCCAATGACTTCACTTGTTTAACTAATTTTTTTGTCAGCTCAATTCCAGTAATAGATTCATACGAAGGAAAATTACAAACTTCGGAAGCTTCGGATATCATGCCTCCTTCCAGCTCTCCGATAACCAATGCATTGAGGAGATATCTGCCAGCATAGACAGCCGCGGTCAATCCAGCAGGGCCAGCCCCTGCTATGATCAGATCATATGCTTTTTCTTCCATCTCTACTCCTCCTCACTATTTTCTTTACCCAAATTTTTATCGAGCCATTTTCTGGCTACTGGTTCTGGAACAGCGCCTATGAATTCGTCTGTAACCTCCCCGTTCCTGAACATCTTTACATTCGGTATGCTCATTACACCGTATTTTCCAGCCGTTATCGGGCTGTTGTCAACATTCAATTTTGCCAAAATGAATTTTCCTTTGTACTCTTTGGCGAGCTTTTCCAAAATAGGGCTAATCATCAGACAAGGCATGCACCACGTTGCCCAAAAATCAACGACAACAGGAATTTTTTTGGACTGTTCTATCACTAATTCATCGAAGTTGTTGTCATCAACCTCAATTTCGGTTTTCATTTCGCCATAGCCAGCTTTTTTAAGTAGTTCTTCCATCTTCCTTTTTTTGATTTCTTCGAGTTCATCCATACCATCACCACATCGCTGCGATTTAGTTTATAGTTATTTTATTGCATATCGTCTGTTGTGTTATCAAAGGCGACACAATCAAATCGATAGTGAATATTTTAGTCACTACTCTTTAAAAGGTTTACGGAGTTGTGAGTTTGATATAAGGTAAAAATCACGATTGAATCGAAAAGCAGCGATAGAATCAGAAGCGAAGACACGCTTGAGTCAGATTTAAAAAAAATCAGACTCGCTCCATATGCTTTTTTTACTTTTCCACTCTTGAAACATGTTGTTCTTTATAGAATCTTATAACATTATCGACAAATGTGTCTATCTTCGGTTCGTGAGATACAATTATAATCTGGCGCAGGTCAAGTTTGTTGAGAACATCTCTCATCTTGTCCAACTGGTCTGTGCTAAAACCGTCTGTGGGTTCGTCTAAAATGAGCAAATCTTTGGTCTTAATGCGCTCTATCATGCTGTTTATTACCTTGTTTAGTGCTAATCTGTATGCCAAGGCAACAGCCGTTTTTTCTCCACCGGAAAGGTTCTGATATTCTGTTTCATATCCGTTCTGCTCAATGATTGGCGTGAAACTCTCGTCGACGCGCACACTCATGTCATCAATAATTATGCTGAACCACTCTTGGAAAAAGCTGTTGAAAGACTGCTGTATGCTTGCCATCACATACTTCTCTATTGTGCTCATCAACGGCCCAAAGAACGAGTCAAGCCACGTAATGATTTTATCCAACTGGGCTATCTTCTTCTTCATAGCGCGCTTTTCTTTTATCTCCTTTTCCAGATTCTTAATAACTTCATCCAAGTCCTTCTTGCGCTGTTCTAACCTTGCTTTATCCTTTTCAACAGCAATCTGCTTTTCTTTGATTTCATCAAACTCCTCTTTTCGCTTTTCATAATCCTTTTCCACATTTTCGTATTGTTTAATTTTCTTTTCGAGAGCAGAAAGTTCTTTTTTCATTTCTTCTATTTCCTTTTTCATGGTTGCAAATTCTTCTTCCATCTTGTCATGAGATTTTTCAAGATCTTTTATGTTTTGCTCAATATTATTCTTTCGTTCCCACAACACGATTTTCTTTTTGTATTCTTCACGTTCCCCCTTTATTGCTTTCAGCTCCATCTCAAGATTTTTTATCTTTTTTTGATTTTCTTCAAGTTCCTTCTGCCTTTCCTCTATCCGAGCCCTGAAAGACTTTGGGTCATGTACATCCTGCCCACAGAATTCACACACACCTTTGTCGTATATCTTCTGTAACTTCTCTATCTCGTTCGCTATCAAAGATTTTTTCGACAGAAGTGCGCGCAGCTCTTTTTCCAGCTTTTCTGTATCTTGTGGCTCTTCCGGTTTTTTCAGGTCTTTGTAGTTTTCAAGCGTTTTTCTGAGTGCAGACATCTTTTTTTCGTTATCTTTTAGATCATTTTCTATCTGCTTTGCGCGCCTTTCTTTTAATTCAAGCCCTGTCTTAGTCTTGGCCAGGCTCTGTTCAAGCTTGCGTAACTCCTTTATTTTATCTTCGAATTCTGTCAGAGTTTTCTTCTTTTCATCAAGAACTTTTTCTATCTCTAATATGTGCATTGACACCTCTGCCAGCCCTTTTTCTATGCTGACCTTTTCTTTCTCTTTTTCGTCTAATTCTTTTTCTTTGTCCGGAAGGTTTTCTATTTCTTTCGCATATGCCCTTTTTGTTGCACGCAACTCAGTTAAAACAATGCGCGCATTGTTTTGTATTGTCTTGTATTTGTCTATGTCAAAAATCTTCCGCAGCGTGTTTAATCGCTCTTCTGGGTTAGAAAAAAGGATATGCTTCATCTGCTCTTGTGGCGTGTAAACAGTGTAGCGGAATATCACAGATTTGGCCTTGGTCAAGAGTTCTGGGGGATAGCCAAAGAGTTCCAATATTCTGCTTTTCAGCTCTGTCGGAGATAGCTCTTCCTTAACTCCGTCTATGATGATATATCCCGAGTCTTGAGAAACGCCGTTGTTCTTGCGACGCAAGGTTCTTCGTACGATAACATTCTTTTTGCCTATTTCAAATTCCACTTCCACAAATCCGCTGCTTTTTCCGTGGCGTAAAAGGTCTGTGCCAGTTAATTCACCGCGCCTTATACCAAAGAGCGCGAAATCTAGTGCCAATAAAACGGTGGACTTTCCCGTTCCGATATCACCTGCCAAAAGAACAGAGCCTGTTGGGAATTCTATTTCTTCATCTATGTAGCTCCGTATATTTTTTAGTTTTACCCTCTTTAGTAGCATGATATCATTCCACACAGAATATTTTTTTTGCGTCTTCTCTAATCCTCTTCTCGAATACGCTAGCGGTCTCGCCCTGTTTTTTTTCCTGTGATAGAAGGCTCATGAGCGCATGTATAATATCTTCTTCGTTCTCGAAGGTTTCCCCATTTTCAAGGTGCTCTTTTATTACCCTTGATTCGATCTCTTCTACAGATAGGTGCTCATCGACTTTGACCTCTTCCAACTCCTTCGCCTTGAGCTTGTTTATGTTTCTTTTGATTGTCAAAGCCCCATTTTTCTCTGCCTCGTTAGCGATAGAGCGAAAGTCTATATCCGAAGGTTTTCCATCGGCAAGTGTGCCACGAATACGAACAAGGACGACTTTATTATGCGCATTTTTATCTATATGTGACATAACTTCATCTTCAACCTGTCCTGGAGTTTTTCCATCTGCATCTATGTCAATTAAGACAACTTCAACAGTTTTTAGCTGAACATATTTTTCTTTACCGTTCTCAACAATAAAGAAGCCTGCCTCGTTTTTTTCTAGTTCCTGGAAATTCGCCGGAAATAGTGGGCCCGGATATACTATCTTGCTGCCATCAAAATCAATCACGTTGCGAACATGGACATGTCCAGCAGCATAATAGTCAAATCCTTTCGGCAGCATATTACAAGAGATTCCAGGCATGTCCTTGAGATGTTTTGGTTTATATTCCTCAAGTGCCGAGTGGAACACAAAGATTTTGTAGCCGTTTTCTTTTTCTATTGCTTTGTCCAATCGCTCAAAAAACGATTTTTCAAGGGAGCTACGCCTGCCCACGATACCACAAAGTTTTGCCCCTGTTTTGTCTTTGGTAAAATCTAGGTATATTTTGCTATTGCTCTCCTTCATCTTCGCGATGTTTACCAGTAATCCAGCCTCTTCAAGCACAGATATTATCGTCTTCCCAGACGGTGAAAAATCATGTGAGCCTGTAACAACATAAACGCGCACGTCATGATCATGTAGGCGCTTCAGCTGCGACACAGCGGAACGCATCACATCAATTCCGGGTATGCTCGTGTCAAAGAAATCGCCCGCTATGATTACAAAATCTACGGCTTCATCTAGGCATATGTCAACAGCCTTTTTGAATGCTTTCAGAGGCATCTCCCGGAGAACAGGGTGGTTTGACCACGATCCGAGGTGCAGGTCAGCCATGTGCGCAAACTTCATGACTAACTCTTATGTAGAAAAATTTATTAAATGATTTTCGGGTCCAATGTTAAAACTTTATTATTAATAACATATCTTTCTTTTGCTCTTAAGTTTTTTCCCTCTTTCTTTAATAATGCCTTCCTTATTCAACTCTTCGAAAAGTGTCGGTATATTTTTTTCGATAAACTCAACCTTTTCATTGAATTCTTTAGTTTCATCCTCTGTTTTCTCGATGGTAAAACCAGTTTTCGGCGCCTTCTCATAGATAAAAAACAGATAGTTTGCCCAGTCAAAATTAATTATTGGATTCTTATTGTTTATTTTCAGTCCTTTCCCAGTTTCAATTAAATACCCCTTTTCAGTCAACTCGTTTAAAAACATATGATCTTTTGGATAAAGGCCTTGTTGTCGAGCATCGCAACGATCATTATAAGTTAGTATTTCTTTTTTAAGCACATTAAAATGATAACATAAGAAAGCGAGGGGTAACCCCGAAGACTCGGTAACAATATCTGAATATAAGATGTGTTTTAGCAAGATCCTCTTTCTTGTCCATTTATCAAAGTTAGACTTATCATTATAATACTTTATTACAATATCTTTATTCTCTAACTCTATTCTGGTATGAAACGCCATAGCAGCCACAAAAGTTACTTTCAAGTAACAAATTTAAATCTTCGTGATGCGCACAGAATTTTCACTTATGTTTCATTTAAAATATTTTTTAAATGCCAAGAAAAGTGCGACCGATAGCATGCTCACGACAGAACCGTATAAGAAGGTGGCTTGCTGCGAAATTGTCCATAAAAAGCCTGCTATCAGGCTTGCTGGCAGAGCCATCAAGCCGGTCATGGTGTGAAACGTGCCAAGTGCTGTTGCCCTAAGTTGTTTTGTGGAGAGGTCTGAAACAAGCGCACGCTGGTTTCCGTCAACAGTTGCATAGACCATTCCGTAGAGCGCGAACAAGACTATAAAAGCTAATAGTGAGTGGAACAAGGCAAAACCTATAGAAGTCAGTGAGAACAGAAGATAGCCAAACACGAGAACCTTTTTTCTTCCTATTCGGTCGGACAAGTTACCAAAAGGCACGGCAAACGTCGCATAGAAGATATTGAACAACACATAGAGAAGTATGGGAACAGCTACCGAAACCCTGCCTGTAAAAAGGCTCTGAGCCCTCAGAATGAAGAACATATAACTAAAATTAGCCAGAGCAAAAATGCTGGACACAATTATGAAGAGTCGCAGCGATTTCGGCAGACTGCGCAGACTGAGGCCAAATGTTATTTTTTGCTTTTTCCTTTTTTGCTCTCTCACAAAATACAAAGGGAAAAGAGAGACGAGCGAAAAAACAGCAGCGACAAGGATTATAGTCTTAAAATCAAAGCCCAGCGACCAGAACAAAATAAAAACAAGTATGGAACCAATAATGGCACCGCTCGTGTCTAATAGCCGGTGAATGCCAAATCCTCTTCCGCGCTGCTTTGGCATGGCATCAGCGATAATAGCATCTCTTGGAGCTGTTCTTAAACCCTTGCCAATGCGCTCAAGGCTCGCAAAGGCAAGCACATGCTGCCACGTCATAGACAACGACAACATGAACTTGAAGACAGCAGACACTATATAGCCGGACGATACGAAAACCTTTCTTTTTCCGGTCTTGTCTGACCAATAGCCAAAAACAACCTTTAGTATGCTGGACAGACTATCGCGCAGCCCACCTATTAAGCCGACAACAATCCCTGTCCCGCCGAGCGCAGTGATAAACATAGGCAGAATAGGCATTATCATCTCGCTGCTTACATCATTGAAAAAGCTGACGACTCCGAGCAACAAGACATTCAGGCTGATTCCGGCAAGATATTTTTTATTTTTCACCCATTTTCACCGCGTACATAAGGCCAATTATAATTATCTGTTCAACGTGTTTAAATAGTTACAAGAAAGGAAAATTAGATCACTTAAGAAATTCAGGATGTTGCTAGTCCCAGTCCCGTTAGAATATCCTCTATTTTATTGTCAAAGTCTTCTTCTTCATCTCCCCTCAAGAATTTTCTTTTATCTTCGTCACCAAATCCGGGTGGCCACGGATAAGGTTCAACTTCTTCTGGATTTATGATATAAGACGATTGCCAATTATCTAATTTTAATGCCCTTTCGATCACATCTTTCCAGACATCTGGATCAATTTTCAGATGTTCTCTCCACAGAGACAGTGGAAGCAGACCACTTACATGATCTCCTGCGCCAACGAATTTCCAGGAATGCTCTCTTTTTTCTATTTGAGGTATTTTTATGATTCCTTCCGGAACTTTCCATTTCGTAAGAATACTATATACATTTTCCTCTTCTTTCAATTCTCTTGTCAAGGGATTTATTGCAGCTCCTCGATATCTATTATTACTTGGACTTAAAAATTTTCTACCTCCCCCATTTGGTGTGTCGTCAAATCTTATAAATATATAGTCTTGGGGCAGTTTTATATCATTCTCCTTTCTGATGAAGTTATGAAAAAGTTCTTCTAGGTAGCTCGCAACTGAGTCTTTTCCAATACCATGATAAAGGCTAGAAAATTCAATTGAATCTTTTGTGGCTGTTATTTCAAGTTTAAATCCATCAGAAGGAATATACAAGCACCAGTTACCTTTTTCATTTTTCTCTATTTTCATTGTGTTGTATTTTTCTTTGATTTTCTTCTTAATGAACGGCACCAAAACCCTGTCAATAAATTCTTTGTTTTTTTTCTCTCCATTGGAAAGCATTTCAAATGTTAATATATATTTTTTTCCTTCTTCTCCTCTATTTAGATAGCATATAAAATCTTTACTTATACATGTATTCTGGACTGGTGCTAATATTTCATTTATAAGCTTGTTATAAATCTTTTCTATTTTCTTATCATAAGGTCTATAAAATACCTCAAACGAGTGCGAGATTGAATCATACCAAACAAAGGCTCCCCCATTCTCACAAGACGCAATTATCTTTTCTTTATCTTCACCAACTTGCTGTAAAAGCTTGGCAGCTCTCGCCACGTGCATCGATGTAATCGATAGCAAAGAACCGTATTCATCCGCGATCTTACGAACGGTGTTTTTATCAGGGATTCCCCTATCTTCGGTTATGGTTCCATCCCAGTTGGTAAAAATGCCTGGTGTCATACCGGGAAAATTCTTGTAGATATGTAACGGGTCGCAGTGCAGATGTTTAGAAAAATAGTTTTCTAGGTCTTTTCGAGAGCCACCGAGAAGCTCGTTCATGCCTAATAATTCTTCTCTCCAATCTTCCCCTGTTATTGTTGGGTTTGGAGGATGGATTTCAACAGGCTTGTGGGTCATATAAAAACAATTGAGCGAAATATATTTAAACTATTACTATAAAGTGGTATCATCTATGTTTTTTATTTCTCTGGCGTTCTTTGAGAAAAAAGCAGGCAACCAAGGAAACGATACTCTGAGCTATTCTCTTATCGTCCATCTTTTCGCAAGCATTTGTTCGACTTCTTTGTTATTTCCAAAATGGTCAGGCTCTGATGCCCAGTGCGAAATAAAAACGCCCGTGAAGTTGTGTTTTTTGAGGATGTCAAGGCCCAAACCTGTGGCAGTTGCCACCACATCAGCACTCGGAACCGGCGCTTCTGTTCCTCGCCAATAGTCCAAGCCTATGGGGACAGCGAGTTTGCATGTGATATTGTATTTTTTAGAGAGCAAATCTATAACCTTTGCTTCGCCTTCCACATAGTCTTTATAATCTTCAAAACTTCTAATATCGCTTACCCCGTTGTACTCCTTTCTTGGAAAAACGGTTAGTCCGATACAATCGTAGCCGGCAAACGCATCATGCTCATCCAGGAGTTTCCATCTGTCAATATCATATTGCTCAGCAGTTATAATCTTTCCATTGTAAACCTCTCGAATTTGTGGCAATATTGCCTTGAGCCATTCTCCTGACCTATTTTCGTTCATAATAAGATTCATTTCAACGCCAGGAGCAAACATTTCAACGCCATTTTCTTCGGCAAATCTTGCCCATTTCAGAACAGTACCAGTCCACACATCTTCAGATAGGTTCCATTTTTTTGTGACCCAATAATCTCTTGATTCAACATAAGGTGTAAGGAGAATCTTAATCCCAGAGTTATGGGCAGTAGAAATCGCTTTTTTCAAATACTTCTCAGCTGCTATGTCGTTACCGATCAAATTCCCATCTGGTGTGCCATTATAGAAAGCTCTCACAAGCAGATAATTTGCCCCAACATTTTTCGCTTTTCTGATAAGTCTGATGTTACTTCTCTGGTTATATATTTCCTTATAAATACCAGGATGATAATAATAGGATATTGTCCTCCAAGTTAGTCCCTGAACTTCAAATTCCTTCCTGATTTCTGGATAGATATTTTGTTTTACAT
>JAGGXF010000019.1 GCA_021163205.1 Candidatus Aenigmatarchaeota archaeon | reverse complement strand
GAAGATTTATTCAATCCCCAGAACCATTCTTTACTTGCGTTTCTGAATCTTCCTGTTCTGTCATTTGGTATAGAGCCTCTCTTCAAGTATACTGGGGCTCTTGGCATTGCGAACTCAACCCTGTTAACAAAGTAATAGTCACTGCCTCCCCCGCTTGTTATACTAACAGCTATGAAGTTTCCCGGATCATAGTTGCTATTATCGCCAGATGCAAACGGATTGCTGGACGGCATGGTTGTATTTACCCAAATTTTGCTTACATTCTCTGAACCAATGTTCTCTACTTCCAGAGCATAGACGTTATGCCCTCGTCCTGTATCGATACAATCGTTTGCTGTGTCACAGCTTGGAGTAGAACCTGGGTCTACTGATGTTGTCCAACTCATGCTACTTCTCGATAAGTCTACCCACGTTCTAGATTGTATTGTAGCTGCAACAGTTGAGTTTCCTGCTTCAGCTGCAAATACCGACATTCCGAGTACCGCTATGCTAAGCAAAAAAGACAGAAAAAAGCTCTTTTTGAATTTCATAAAGTCCCTCCTATTTCCTCCTCCTGTTCCTCTTTTTATTATTTGGTCAAGCCAAATAATAAGATTGAAAACTGTAATATATGTTTGGATAACCAAAATAAATACTTTTCGGTTAGTCACATAGTTTGACTAATCAAAATGTAAATTTGGATAATCCAAATAACTAATTTCTTGGTTGCTCCTATTGACAAAGCGACTGCCACCAGCACTCACTAACATTTTTAAATTCACAAGTCCACTTTTAAACTATGGGGGAACAAAAAATTCTGGTAAGAATAGGTGAGATTTTTCTTAAGAGCAGTTTTGTCTTTAGACAGATGCGAGCGCAACTAATAGGCAATCTTAAAAGAGAGTTTAGAAAAAGAAAATTGAACGTAAGCGTTTATCTGGAAGAGCAACGAATTATTCTAAAATCAGAAAAGGCCGATCAAGAGAGAATTTCTAACATACTAAGGCACACTTTTGGTGTTGTTAGTTTTTCATTTCTAGAAGAGACAGAGCCAGAAATTACAAAGATTAAAACTGTATCAGAAATGATCGCATCTAGATGGAAGCAAGGAACAACTTTTGCTGTTCATACAAAAAGAATAGACAAATCTTTTCGTTATAAAAGTCGACAAATTAATGAGATAATAGGTTCGCATATATCTGGTATGGGGTATAAAGTTGATCTTTCCAATCCTGATAACGTCCTTTATATAGAAATAGGAAAAAATGCGATTCTTTTTGATAACAAAATCTATGGTCCAGGTGGTCTTCCTCTATCTAGTGCGCCAATTTTTTCCCAACTTGATACAGAAAAAGATATTGTCGCTACATGGTTCATAATGAAAAGGGGATTTAAACCCATGCTAGGTATCTCATCGAAAAAAAAATTTGTCAAGACGCTAGAAAGATGGTCTATTGGACATTCTTTCTCTTTTGTTGAGAATCCATTGAACAATTTCAATGACACAGAACCGCTGAAAAAAGGAAGCAATGATAAGACCCAAAAAATAAAAGCCATTATAATATCAGATACAGACATTACGGGAATAGACAAGATTAAAAAAATGAGAAAGCATTTTCTTGTTTTGACACCTCTTGTTGGTATGAACGCAGATGACATCGAGGAAAAGTTAAGCTTTTTGTATATGTAAAAAAGAACAATATATAAAAATATCTAATTACCTAAAGTCTAATAATAAGATTCTCAGAAGCACAAAAACATAAATACGCTATTGCCCTATCGTTATGCAAGGTCCTTATCTCATATTCATATCCTTTTCAGTAGTTCACACGTTTTACATATTTCTTGGTTTGTTGGCTCACCGCATTCTTTGCAGTGCTTGAGTTTCCCCTTTTTCTTTATTTTTATCTTTTTGATTATCGCGTCATAGAATTTGACTATCTGTATCTTGGTTCCAGGATACTTCTCTTCTATATTATTTATCAGTGTCCGCACATCTCGTCTTACGTTATCCTTGGAATAAGGGCAATGCCTCTTAGAGAAAGGAAGCTTGTGAACAGTCGCATAGAGATATAACTCCTTTTCGTGGATATTTCTCAGTGGCTTGACTCTTGGAACGAATTTTTTATCTCTTATAATACCGGGCATCGGTCCGAGCCTCTCAAATCTTTTGAGGTCGCATCTTATGACATTCATGATGATTGCTTGTGCCTCATCATCTAAATTATGAGCAACCGCAAGTTTTGTTGCTCCAAGTTCCCGTGCCTTTTTATTGAGTAAATATCTCTTAAATACGCCGCAATATGTGCATGTCTTGGTTGTCTTTTTTGCTATTTTGTCTATCGTCACACCAATTTCTTTTTTGAAAGAAGTTTTATGTAATTTAATATTAAGATTTTCACAAAGTTTTTCAGCTTTCTTAATACACTTTTTTCTATAATTTCCAATACCTTCATCTATTATCAGTGCAAATATTTTCAGGTCTTTTCTATTTCTGAAAACCTTCCAGAAGAGATACAACAAACTGCTACTGTCCTTTCCACCAGAAAGAGCAACGCATATCCTGTCATTTTTTTCTATAAGTCGATTAATGCCTATCGTTTTCTTAAAGTTTCTTTCCACCTGCTTGCTAAGGCAGTGGTCACAATAATATCTTCCTTCATACTTTCTATACAATATAGCAGGTCTGCCACATTCGCATTTTTTAGTCAAATCAACCACCAGACACAATATCTATGATTTCTATCTTGTCTTTATCCCCAGTATTTTACTCTTCTGTCAGCAGTTTCCATAATGTTTGCAGGCAACATTTTCTTTCTTTAGTCCAGCTTCTCTACGGAAATTCTCCCTCTTTTGCTAGTTTTTACTCTTTCCCTTTTTCTACCCATTTTTACTGTTATGAACACAGAAACCACATTCCAATGCTTTTAAAAATTAGTTAACAAATCTTTTTAAGTGTCAGAGCCGAGATGACAGAGTCAGGTCAAAACAAGGCCACATGTGCTCGCCTCGAGAGCGAGTGAGCCTTTGTGCTCGCGCAGGTTCAAATCCTGCTCTCGGCGTTTTTTCTCGGATTTTGTCAAGGTTTTTAAATATTTCACTATACTATTCTCTTTTGCTGGGATAGCCAAGTCAGGTCCAAGGCGCTGGCCTTGAGTTTCTCTAAACCGGAACAGACTATATGAGAATGAAAGCCAGTGTGCCATGTTCGCGCAAAGCGGTGGAAGCACGCGGGGGTTCAAATCCCTCTCCCAGCGTTTAAATATTTTCTTTTAAGCCATTACGTACGTAATGCTCCTTTTTTTCTCATATTTAGACAAACCAAAAGCTTTATAAACGAGACTAAGGTAAAAATTTAATTAGTGTAATCTTCAAAGGAGGTTTAGAGATGTCATTTCAACTACAACTATTAACGGCGCTAATTGACATAGGAAATGAGTTCATAAACTTTTTACCAAACTTAGTGGGTGCAGCATTAATAGCGTTGTTGGGTTTGTTCATCGGAAAGTTGCTCGGGAAAGCAGTGAAACACATATTGGAAAAAGCACGGCTTGATTACTATATTTCAGAGACAGAAAAACCGACAATAAGCTTGGTAGACATATTCTCGCTGATTACGAGATGGTGGATTTATTTGGTTTTCTTGACTCAAGCGATTAACATTCTCGGACTAGACATACTAGTGGCCACTATGGGCAGAATTAACGAGTTTATACCAAATGTAATAGGAGCGACACTGATACTTGTTGTCGGTTATGTAATAGCAGAGTACATAAAGGAGCAGATAAAGAAAAACAAGACAATATATGCAAGTATCATGGGAAAGATGGTGTTCTTCTTCATAATACTAGTAACAATAGCGTTGGCTCTGCCTGTTCTTGGAATATCTGCAGGACTACTTAACAACATACTAGTGCTGATGGTTGCTTCAATTGCTATCGGTATTGCAATAGCTTTGGGACTTGGTCTCAAAGATGCGGTCTCAGATATATCCAGGGCATACGTTAAGAAATATGTAAAAAAATCCAGGTAGATCAGAAGAGACGAATGATATGACTCGCAGCCCTTTTCTTTTAATTTTAAATCTTTTTCTTTTTTGATAATTCATAGTAAGTTAATTATTTAATGCGATGGTAGTCTAGAAATCCTTTTCCAGCTTCGCTGCAAAAGCGTTTACGGAAAAGGTTGGATAATCTGGTAGGACACTACCCTGCCACGGTAGCGACCCGGGTTCAAATCCCGGCCATCGCACTTGTTTTAAATCTATTTAAGTTTTCCCTGAAAACTATAGTTAGTGATGGTATGTTCTTTGAAAAAAAGAAGGATGTCGATATACAAGAGCTCAAAAGAGCCATAGATGAAGATAGAAGCTTCCACACCAAGGCGAGTGAGAAAGCATTTTCAACGCCCGAAACTGGTCTAGAGCCGACATTTGACACACCCATACAAAGACAAGCACCAGAAAAGCCGAGAGAACAAACGATGCCAGAACTGGCTGCTCGCCACATGAGAGAGTCAAGACCGTCTGCACCGCTTTTTGTCAAGGTGGAAAAATATAAGGAGGCCTTGATGAAACTTCAGGATATCAAGTCTCTCGTGTCGGGGACAAAGCAGCTGTTCACGTTGTTGAATGACATAGAAACAATACGTTCGGAAACGTTGAAGTTATTGAGAGCGACATTACAACGAGTCGAAAGAAATGTCGTTGAGCTTGATTCGGGCTTATTGAGACCGCCAAACCTGCCGGAATTGCCAGGGTCGTCACAACCGGCAAAAACAACACACACAGAGGAAGCTCTAGCTGATTTACAAGAGCAGGTAACGGCATTGAAAAAAGAGCTCAAAAAGTTCGAGTAAACGACAAGCAAATTTTTAAATATTTCTTTTCTGATTATTTCAATGTATGCAGAGGTAGCCAAGTCTGGTCAAAGGCGCAGGACTCAAGTGCCAAACTTGAGTGTTGAGTTTTGAAAAACAATGATATGAGAAATCCTGTCCATTAGTTGGTTCGTCGGTTCAAATCAAATCTCTCGCGTTCGATAAGCTTGATATCGAAGAGGGATTTGTGAAAATCCGGCCCTCTGCATACTTTATACTCTTTTATTTCTGCTGTACGATATATTTATTACCCCGATGATGATTTCGCTTAACGGGCGGACTGAGGGGTTTCTATAATTAAAGCTTATTTTTAGTTAAGCTTATACCGCAGAAAAGCAGCAAAACCGCCCATGTTAAGAAGTCGTTTGCCCGCTTCGTGTTCTGTGGATATTATCCTAACCTTTGCGCCCATCTGCTCCGCCTTTTTCATCAATTCTTCGTTGTCCTTAATCAGGCTGTCGCTTATGAGTAGTTTTTCAACAGCACCCATATTAATAGCCTTTTTTACCTCTTCTTTTCCATAGCTAACATTACCGTCTTTTCCAAGCTCCTCAAAGAACTGTTCCACCAGTCTTGTTTCTTCGCTGATTGCCGAGTTTTTCAAAATCTTATCGACAATACCTCGCTTCAAAACCTCCTGAATGCCCGCGTGTCCGGTATGGGCTACGTTGTCTGTGAACACCTTTCCTCCTAGGTCTTTATCGTTCTTAATCAGTTTCATTATATTATCTTTTGTAAACCCAGGACCAGCGATGATTATTTTTTCAGCGCCCCTTTTCACGGCTTCTTTAAGATAATTGATAACCTCTTTGTAGTACGGGCTTTTGTCCTGCTCTCCAAGGCTTTTGCCCGTGATACCTTTTATGTTCGCATCATAGCTAATCCTGCTCGTGAGCGTTGCGAAATCAGCAGACTCATCGTCCAGAACACAGATGAGTATCTTCGGCTGTTTTCTTTGTGCAGCGTTCAGTTGGTCCAGATGATATTTATGCCACTCCTTTTCTATTGTTATCAGCCCACCAATTTCTACTTCAAAGCTGTGATGAGCGTGTGGCACATCTTCAGATGCCTCAACTATTTTTCCATTGACACGAAGCATGCCATCATTGAGTTCGACCTTCTCGACAGTAATCTTTGCAAATATTTTTTTCTTTACTTTCTCTCGCTTGTCACCACGCTCAATCGCAATCGAGCGGACAGTTTTTCCGCTAACTAAGTCACCCGGCTGTATGATTTTTTCCAATACCCACAAATCATCTTCTGTTTCCGGCTTTATCACGAGCTTGTTGTGGCGCAGATCTTTTTTGATGATTTTCATCTTATCCACTTTTCATAGATTATCCAGCGGACTTTTAATATTTTTTATAAGCTGGTTTGAAACAGATAAATATATCCGGGTCGTTTTTATGTCGGAATGGCCGAGCAATTTTTGGATTATGCGCAAGTCAATCCCTTGTTCAAGAAGATGCGTGGCAAATGAGTGTCTTAAGGTGTGTGGGTGAACATTTTTCTTTATATTTGCCTTTTTTTGCAGAACTCTTGATAATTTTTTAATGTTCTCTACAGTCTCTAAGAAATTAGCAAAAGTCAAAATTATATAAAACTTCATTTTTTATGACAAATAGGTATCATATCAGAAATAAACTTCTGATATGATTATGTTAGGCGTAATTGCTCGACGGCACTATAAAGATAATTAGGGAAAGTTAGAAAAAGGGTTCTTTCCGCTGATGGAAATGTCTTGAGAAGAGACAGGGCTGTTAATTACAAAAATTTTGTAAAAGAATAAATTGGATGTTTTCTTGAATAAAGATACCTCTCTTATATGATAAACAATGTGCCGTCTCGCAACTCAAAATTTCTTTCAGAAATTTTGCCACGCCTTGCAGGTTCTCACTTCGTTTGGAGTGCATAACAGCTGTTGAGCGGGACGAAGTGAATTTCGCACAATCGCTGTTAGGCATATCGGATTAAACGAAGCTTTGCCGAAGGAACGATTTGGGGCGAATAGCGGAGCATAAATGAGCCCCCTCTTTTCAGAAAGTATTAAATATAATTGTTCTAAACTACTATTATGATGAAAAAGATCGCAATTATTGGGGTTGTGGTTGTTCTGGTTGCTGCTGTGTTGCTTCTTAGTCAGTTTGTTCCATCTCTTCAGGAAAAGAAGAGTCTATTAGGAGGAGAGTATGAAAAGGTTCTACGACACTTAGAGAGAACATACCCGGAAAAAATTAAATTGGTTTATGTGAAGACGCTTTCCATGTGGGGGCCTCTGACAAAACAAAGAGCAGATACAATTCTGAAAGAGAATTTGCTTGTCAAAGATAGGTTGTCCACAAACACATATCACATTGACGACAGTTATGAATACATAAATGGAAAATTCACAAGATACCCAGATATAAGGGGAAAAAACATAAAAGAAATTCTAGCCACAAAAAATGACGGATTATCTATAAGATTATCTTCCAGTTTGGGTTACAGAATACCACAATTCAAAAACATAGATGAAGTTAAAGAATTTCTAGACAAGTATTCAGATGTTCTGGTTGACGAGGCAAGCTTTGCTGAAAAATATAAGATTGAGTATTTTAGTTTATTTGAGCCAGACCATCTAATATTGAGTCAGCGATTTCCTGTCGATGATGATACAACCGCCGAGATTGTGAATAATTTTAAAGAGGATGTCATTCCAAGAATAAAACAGGTATACAACGGGAAGATAGAATATCAAATAGGGAATGCCGACGTGTGGAATTTTACAAAATTAAATGTCTCGGGTCTCGACCATTTCGGTGTGTTGATTGGAGGAATGTGTGATTTCGAATTGTTCAAAGAAAAAGTTGATGAGATTTTTTCTAAAGCTGAAAATCTTTCTGAGTCATATAATGTTCCGTGGGTTATTTCTGAGTTATGGATAAACAAGAAATATGATGAAGAAGGAAACACCTGCGATTTGACCGGTAAAAGAACCAGGTATTATAACTATGTATTTGAAAAATCGAGAACCAGCAAAAATCTGGTTGGAATTATGATTGATACCTGGAATGTTGATGAGCCTGGATTTGAAACGTCTGTGAAAGACACAGCTTCGGAGCAGACGATAAAGGAATTTTTTGAGAGCTGGGATTAACTTGTCTAACCGAGGCCAGCTATGCGATAATTATTTACACTGACTCACTTTTCTCAAAAAAATAAGCGCCCAAAAAAACCATGAGTATGGAAAATCCGGCCAGTACCAAGAAATCAAAACCAATCGAAAAATATGAAATTCCAATTAGCACGCCTCTCAAACCATCCACACCATATGTTAGCGGGTCAATGGAAGAGATGTGCCTTAACCACACTGGTAGATTTTCTAATGGAAATAAAGCTCCAGATAAAAAGAAAAGTGGAAACACTATAAACTGCATTATCAACTGAAACCCCTGAATATCTCTCATTTTTGAAGCAAATATCAGCCCCAACCCGATAAAGGTGCAGGATATTAATAACATGAAAACAATTGAAAATAAAAGCGCAGATATGTTAGTTATTTTGAATCCCATTAAGACAGAAATTCCAAGAATTAAAATACCTTGCAACACCGAAGTTGTCGCTCCTCCGGCTATTCTACCGATAACTATTGATACCCTATTAACTGGCGCGACCATAATCTCTTTTAGAAATCCAAATTCTCTGTCCCATAACACGGAAATTCCGGAAAACATTGAAGTAAAAAGCATTCCCATACCGACAATGCCGGGAACAAGGAAGTGAATATAGTCCACCTTTCCCATACCAGGAATATTCATGTTTCCAAAACCCAGACCAAGAAATGCCAGGAAGAAGAGAGGCATTGCCAATGTTCCAATAACTCTTGATTTCGCTCTCAAAAATCTTTTCATTTCCCTGAGCCACAGAACATATATGGCTGTTTTGTTAATCATCTTCCGAACCTCCTCATCGATTTTCTAACCCTTTCTTTCTGGCCAGCTTCCTGCTCTCTTATGGTTTTGCCCGTGAAGTGCAGGAACACGTCCTCCAGGCTCGGTTTATGCAAACTTACAGATTTTACTTTGACGCCATTTTTCTGAGCCATGTCAATAAGTTCGGGTATTCTTTTTTCACCTTGCTCTACCATTATGGTTAATTTACTATTGTGTTTCTTAACTGATTTTACAAAATCCAGCTTATTAATTTCATTCATAAATTTATCACTATCTTTCTCTACTTCGAAAGTTATAATATCTCCGCCAAGCTTATCTTTCAATCTTTCTGGCGTATCCATAGCAATGATCTTTCCGTGGTCAATTATGGCTATTCTATCACAAAGAAAATCTGCTTCTTCCATGTAGTGTGTTGTCAGTATTATCGTAACCCCCTCTTCCTTGTTCAGTTTTTTTATATATTCCCATATATGCCTTCTTGTCTGGGCGTCGAGACCAAGCGTTGGTTCATCCAAAAACAAAACTTTCGGTCTATGTATAAGTCCTCTTGCTATTTCTAGTCTCCGTTTCATACCGCCAGAGTAATTTTCTACCAGAACATCTCCCTTGTCTCTCAGCTCAACAAGCTCGAGAACTTCTTTTATCCTCCTTCTTCTCTCTTCTTTGCCCATTCCGTACATCATTGCATGGAACTCTAGGTTTTCTTTTCCTGTCAGCTTGTTGTCCAGAGCAGGCTCTTGAAAAACGATTCCTATACTTTTCCTGACATTGTTTTTGTCTTTAGAGATATCGTAGCCCGCTACCTCAGCATATCCGGATGTCTGCTTAAGAAGTGTCGAAAGTATGTTTATAGTGGTAGTTTTACCGGCGCCGTTTGGCCCGAGAAGGCCAAAAAGTTCACCTTTCTTAACCTCAAAGCTTATGTAGTCTATTGCTACAAAGCCATTAAACTTCTTTACCAAATTTTCAACTTTTATCGCGACCATCTGATTCGACCTTCTGAAGTTACCCCTAACATTTTGTATCTTTATTTCTTGTTTATGAATCAATTTATTTTTATTTCAGTATAAATCAGCTCTATAATTAATTATTAATATATTCGACCGATATTATAGATATATCGCATAATTATCAAGTTGATAAGAGGGGTGCGTCAGATGGATGATTTTCTCAAATGGCTGGCTGTTGCAGTCGGAATTATGGTGGTTTTGGTTGTAATATTTGCTTTAGGCCCGTCTTTTAATTTTGGCGAAAAGCAGACAAAGGCAAAGATACAGGAAAGTCTTGACGTGACCATAGGTCCTTATGTGGTCGAGAACAGCAAGCGTATTAATATTCCGGAATTCAGCACTGTAAAGGAGGTCAGCAGACGGACATTTGGCATAGGAGACCACAACGTAAGCAGTGGCTTGTTGACAGGTACGCAGGGTTATAGTTATCATTTCGATATTGTCAGGGATTATGCTAAATCTGCTTTGTTGTCCTTTGTTGTCGAGTCCACAAACAATTACGGCCCGTTGAAAATATCTGTAAATGGCCAGACAGTCGAATCAAAGAATTATCAGCGCGGGTTCTACACTATTCCCATAGATGTTTCAATGCTCGAAAACAGCAACTTGCTGTCTATTATCCCCGCCAGCTCTAGTTGGCGTTTGTGGGCACCCAATCATTACTATCTGAAAAACATCACGCTTAATATAGAGGAATACATGAGCAAAGAAAAAAGCGTTGAGTTTGCGATAGAAGATAATGAAGCCAATATCAGTGAGGCGCAGATTGTTTTATATTTTGACACGAACAAGGGCTCGCTGGACATATTCGTTAACAACGAACAGGTCTTCTCTGGTCTGACTGTGCCAACCCATCGCGTAACTATAAACACATCTTTGCTTAAGCCCGGTAAAAATTATATAGAGCTCGTTGCTGGGCCAGATAGCGCTTATGAAGGTTCTGGTTATCTCTGGTTCAAGTACAAGGAAAAACGGGGGCGCGGTCTGGAAAAGGCATTTCAGATAAATGCTGATGACTATGAAAGATTTGTGCGAGGCGAGATAGCGTTCGATGTCAGCTCAGTCGCCCGCTCAGGCAAACTTATTGTAACGCTTGAAGACCCGTCAGGAGCAGAACACCAAATAGCAAGGGAAACCGCAGAAAACGGTCATCATTCATATCTGTTCGAGAAGAGCGACATAGGTCAGGGCGTTAACACGCTCAGAATATCGTCGCAGGAAGGCGCCGTTTTCACGATAACATCGCTAAGCATCAACTACTAGCGTACATAAGTATGTAAATATGTTCTTGAGGGTTCGCTTTCAAGAATTAATAATAAAGATCATAATGTGATATTTTATACCCTTTTTGCTAATAATGGGGGTAAAATGACTGAGATAAACGAAGAATTGAAAAAATTAATTGAAGAAAATGTTTTGTCATTTGCATCTGTAGATGAAAATGGAAATCCTCATTGTATCGCTGTAGCATTTGTAAAGGTTGTTTCTAAGAATCAGATTCTTGTTACTGATAACTATATGGCTGAAACAACAAAAAATATTCAGCAAAATCCAAGTGTTGCCCTAACGGTCTGGAATAAAAATTGGGAAGAAAATTGTGTAGGTTATGAATTAAGAGGAGCTGCCGAATATTTTGCAAGTGGAAAATGGTACGAAATAATAAAACAGATTCCTGAAAATAAAAACGAACCTTGTAAAGGCGCAATTTTAGTAACAATAAACAAAATTAAGAAGTTAGTATAATCTTTCCGGTGCCGACTTTTCAGCACCTCGTATCCGACTTTGCTCACTGCGGTTCGCTTCACCCAAACTTTACTTCGGTAAAACCAAAAGTCCACGGTTCTATTGGGCACATTATCTTCAAAAATCGGGCGACATTGATATAAAAAATGAGTAAGTGGCGAGGCTCGACTTTCAGCCATGCACCGACTATAACTATATATTCGCTTTTTGTCGTATATTCTGGGTAATAGAAATCTTTATATAGTGCCACTTGATAGTAGTAATAGTGTGGTGAGGTGTATGGATAAACTAAGAGAACATGTTGGTAAATTACCTAAGTATGTTGGGAAAGGTTTTGGTAAATTGCCTGGGTATGCTGGCAGAATAGGTAACGGTTTCGAAAAACTAGGAAAGAAAATACCACAAACAAAGATATGTGACTATCTGGGCAAAATTTCCGAGAAGGCGAACGTGGACTTGAATGTTTATTCTACTCGCATATTAGACCTTTTCGACCAGTTAACGGGCGGTCCTTATAAGGGAAACGGAAGAGAGGTTTTGGAAGATTTTAAAAACGTGTCTAAATTTTTTTCTAAATTTGCCTAAATTTCCGAGAATGGGCTTATGAGAGGCCCAGAGACTTCTAGTAATTTGTATAATAAATTCAAATACCAAAGCCGCCATGTCGGAACCGTGTCCAGAAGAAAAGTACAGCAGCTACAGCTAACAATATAATTATATAATTAGATACGAACATAGCGATTGATCCGTACCATCCCTGTGTAATTATAACAAGATAGAGAGCAACAGCTATAACCCCGGAATAGCTCTTAAAATTCAGCGTAGAGCTCTGAGGTTCGTGAGTTATGCCATCTGCCACTTTTTTTGTGAATAATAGGATGAATAGGCTGGGAAGTAAAATCAGATTAACCAAATCGGTAAGGAAAACGCCAGTAACTTGGGATGGTTGTACCCTGAGAATATCGAAGAGTATCATTTCCATAATTTCTTCCATGTTCTCACTGTTCTTAGTTTTGTGCGTTCCCGTATTTATATTTTTTCGTGCGAATTTTTGGCATATTCTTGACCACAGAAATCTTTAAATATATCCATGTCATATTTATATAAGTTTATTACTATTTAGTGATAATAATAGTGATTATTATGTCCTCACAAAGACTGATGCAGCCGCAAACACAACAGCCAGAAGTAGGCATGTTCGAGCACTTTTTTGGAAAGGAAGTCGGATATTCTACGCCAAGTGTAAATGAATTAAACGTGTTGGAGAAATATCTAGGAGACCCAAAATTTTTATCAAGATATGTTTCTTATCTTGTTCAAAACAAGGACCCGACGGAACTTATAGAAAAGAAGGCGTTGCAAGATAAAAAACTACCCGAAATTGAAAAAATCAAAGAAAATGTTAACCTCTTGAAAAATAATTATCAATCATTCAAAAAAGATCTTGAAGAAATCAATCAGAAATGTATACAACCCGAAATAAACTTGGTTAAAAAATATCTTAATAAGGAAACACTGGAACAATATAACCGTCTAGTCGGGGCGCAGAATGCATATAGAATAGGTTTTGAGGACTATGAATTCACTCGAGAACCAGAAATCGTTCCAGACTTCTCGGCGAAATCTGATAAAAAATCCAAATTTAAGTTGCGAAAGTATCCGGACATGCCAACAAATCTGACATTCTTAGACATTTTCAAAGATTTTGACATTCTTGGATACTATGAAGATTTGATAAAAATAGACGATCCAGAAGAATACAAGAGCTATGCTAAGAAAAAAGCAAAAGAGATACAATCACTCCAGCCGTTCAAGAAAATTCTCAAATGGGAGCTTAAGAAGCAAATCAGAAAAGACATTAATGCTCATTTAACTCCAGAAATACAAAAAAAATTGGAAGAGAACTTCAGCTTGTTGGATTATATTAAAGACCCAAAAAGTTATGATCCATTAATCGAGGTAGAGGCTCTTTTCAAGGCATCTTATCAGGAGGTTTCTCATAGAACAGCGGTGCGCCTTCTTCAATATTATGAAAAATTGAAAGATTTGGAATCTTACACAGATGTTATACTTAATAGGGGAATTTGGTCTGCCAAAGTTAAGAAAATTATTAATAAGCACAAAGAAGCCTCTAGTTTATCAGCATGGATTCAAAAATACCTGTTTAGGAACGACTCTATGCGAATAGAGAATATAATCACAGAAGAGGATGCAAGGACAGCTGCTAGATTTTATGCCGTTAAAGACATTCTTAAGTGGTGGACACGTAAAAAGTTTGTTAATAGTTATTATAATATCGTAGATTACCTTGGTTCTGAGGATGGTAACATATTTAATGCGTCTGAAAATTGTGTGCCAATTTACACAGATTTGGATACGCTTGAAGATATGTTTGATGAGTACCACAAGGGCAATAAATATGGTTATTATAGAGTCAAGAATCAAGAACATTGGTACAGAGAGCGTAGAGAAGATGACGGCATCTGGATAAATCTAGATAATAGAATAAACAAAGATGCTGGATGGTCATATCGGTTGGCTGACAGTATAACTGACCCGCTAGCAAGGATTTATGATTGGCTTAAACCAATATTAGAGGAAACCAAACACGGAGGAAAGGCCATGACAGAAAGTAAAGTTGCACCGCAGCTAAGTCCGTTTATCGTACTTCCACTTGCCTTTTTTGTGCTTAAAACAACAGCTTTCGATAAAGACTTCAGAAAGAAGATAGAAAAACTAATAAAGAAGTCAACCGACCCGGAGGAAATAATTAAGATTCTGGGACCCATAGGTCAAAGGTTTATAGCGCACACGGCAGCTCTGGAAAAATCCCGAGCAAGAGAAGCTCCAGAGCCAGAATAGCGAGTTCTTTCTTTTTCTTTCCAAGAGAAAAAATATATATGCCATAGCAGGCAATTAGTTTATAGAATTTGACGAGGTTTTACTAGGTTTTAATATTCAGAAGTGTTTTTCATGGCTGAAGACAATATGAATAAAATTATAGCTTCAATGAACGCCTGGCTTAAGTCTGGCGACAAAAGAAAAGTAAAAACAGCGAATATTTTTTTTTATCAATTTAATCATGCTATGTCTAAGGGAAAGACAAGGGATGAAGCTCTCAAAATTGCTTATGAAAAAGTCAAAAACAATATTCAGTATCATTTAAACCTGTCAAAAACTAAAGCCACACCAGGGATAGGTGAAGAATATGTAGAAAAAAAAGTAGAGCTACCCCCAGGAATGAAACCGATAGAAGTTAAGGCAGTAGGAAAAGGAGAATATAAAATAGAAGAAACCACACAAGGACAACAATCCCAGAAAGAACCCCAGGAAGCAGTCACGCCGGGCGAGCTCGGTCTTGGAACAGGGTTCGCATATTCTTACGCTTTTG
>JAGGXF010000039.1 GCA_021163205.1 Candidatus Aenigmatarchaeota archaeon | reverse complement strand
TGTGGCACTGGTTACGAAAACTTGGGCCAGCTTGATTGTTATAATGGTCAGTATTGCTGTGTGCCGGCGTGCATAGGCAACATAAAGATGACATTCGTAAAAACTGCTTACAAGCCAGGCGAGAAGATAGAATATGTCATCAGCGGGCTTGCGAATTGTGATGGCAAGACAGTGTGGATATATATGAACGACATTTTGTACGGAAACTGCACAATGACAGACGGAACATGCACAGGGACGCTTGACAAGACCATAGGTCTTGCGGGCGACTATGAATTTACCGCGGAGATCGATAAGAACCACGATGGTGACACGCTGGATGACGGAGAAAGCACGACCGTAACATTGAAAATTGCGGAGGAAGGTGGCAAAGCGAAAGGTACCGAGGAAACAGAAATAACAGGTGGAGCCGAAGAGAACTTCTTTAGCATGCTCGTACGGCTGCTCAAGGCCGTGTTCGGATAAACGCGTTAAAAAGAGAGAGGTCAATGGGTGGCGCGTTCCCCCATCTTTTTCTGCTTCTAAATCGTACAATAGAGTGAACGATTTTAGATAAAATCGTTCAGTATATTACACAGCTAAAATGCCGGGGGAATCACTCGAAACCTTACCTAACAATCAGCACAGAGCAGCTGACATTGCGTGTGATTTCTTCTGTTATGTCTAGATTAAGTAAGCCGCCAATCACGTCCTCGAGAAAGCTCCTTTTATGCGAGCCAAGAATAAGGAGGTCTGGCTTCAGCTCTCGGTCAGCGGCACGTATGCAATCCACAGTTTCTCCACGCATGATTCTTACTTTGATATTTCCTTCATATTTTACCTTGTTTTTTATTTCCGTTACAAATGAAATGATTTTTTCTTTTATTTCTTTTTCATCCACTTGTATTTCTTTTGGTTCAACATGAATAATATAGACATCTGCGCCCGTCAATTTAGCAAGCTGGATAGCATATGAAAGCGTTTTCTTGCTGTTTTTCGATGTCGGTGCGCGCACAGATATCATTATCCTTTTATGCAGTCGTTCACTTGCGTGGTTTTCATTTATTTCGTTTTCTTGTTGCTTCCTGGTCATATTGATTTATTTGCTAGCTGAGTTTAAAAATCTATTTAAAAATGTTTTTGAAAAGATTAATCTATGAACATAATTCTTGACACAAATATGCTCGTTTCCGCTATTAAATTTGGCGTAGATATTTTTGGGCAGATTGAGAAATTTGGTAAGCCCGTCCTGTTAGATGTTTGCGTTGATGAAATCAAAAAGCTGGCTAAAGAGGGCAATCGCAACGCAAATCTAGCTTTGCAGTTGATAGAGAAAAAGCATATAAATATAATTGATAGTAATAAGAAGATTGGCGCCAATAACAGCGTAGACAAAATAATCTTAAACGTGGCTCATAGGAACCGTTGGGCTGTTGCGACTAATGACAAAGAATTAATTAAAAAGCTTCGTGGCGTTGGGATAAAGGTTATAAGGTTGCGCCAGAAAAAATATTTGATAGAAGCCGTATAATTTTATGGGATTAAGTTTCGTAAGGGGTTTGTATATGCAAGAGAAAAAAGATCCTCGGGGTGATGACAAAATATTTGTCGTCGGGCACAAGAATCCTGACACGGATTCGATATGCTCAGCTATTGCTTATGCTGAGTTCAAGCAAATGGACGGCATAAATGCCGTAGCCGCGAGAGCAGGAGAGATTAATCCTGAAACAAAATTCGTCTTGGAACATTTTGGCGCAGAGGAACCAATTTTGCTGAAGAGCGCAGCAGGAAAGAAGGTTATATTGGTTGACCACAATGAAAAGTCACAAGCTGTCGATGATATTGCCGAAGCGGAAATAATGGAGATAATAGATCATCATAGGATAGGAGATATAGAAACGCCGAGTCCAATATTTTTCCACGCGGAGCCCGTGGGTTCGAGTGCAACAATTATAGCGGACTTCTTCGAAAAGGCTGGCAAAAAGCTTTCGAAAAAGACAGCAGGTCTGTTATTGTCAGCGCTGCTTTCGGACACAGTTATATTAAAATCTGCGACAACGACAGACAAAGACAAAGAGGTGGCGAAGCGACTTGCGAGCATTGTGAACGAGGACATAGAATCCTTTGGCATGGAGATCAAAAAGGCAAAATCGAGCATCGCAGGAAAGAGCGCTCGTGACATTATAAAGCAAGACTTCAAGATATATGACCTGTCAAAAAAAATAGCGGTCTGTCAGATAGAAATCGTGGATGACGAAGAGGTCAAGAAGATGCGAGAAGAGCTCTTGGAAGAAATGGAAAAAGTCAGAAAAGAGGAGCAATGTGCACTCATCGCGATGATGGTTACCAATATTATAAAAGAGAGCACAGAATTGCTCGTGGCAGGAGACGAGAGCATTGTCGAAAAGGCCTTTGGCAAGGTGGTGAATCATTCTATATATCTTCCTGGCGTAATGTCAAGGAAAAAACAAGTAATTCCGAAGCTGGAAAAAATTTTAAATAAATGAGTTTATGATGTAAATTAACTTATATAAGATTGTGGTTTCATAATTCATCATGAATCTCAAAGAACTTGACAAGGTGATGGTGTGTATAAGATAATTACGATAGAAGATGAGGTAAGGGTGCCTCCAACTAAGTTTGGTATGGACATAAAAGATGCTATAAAAGACAGTCTTGAAGATCAGCTAGAGGGAAAGATTAAGCCAGATATCGGCGTGTTTTTGGCGGTTACCGAAATCCTCGACGTGAAGGAAGGAAAGATTATCCCAAATGATGGTGCTATATATTATCCGTCCAAGCTTCGCGTTTTGGTCTTTAATCCAGAAGACCAAGAAGTTTTACCGGGCGTTGTCGTTGATATAACAGAATTCGGTGCTTTCATTCGTATAGGGCCCCTGGACGGCTTGGTTCATGTTTCACAAATCATAGATGACAGAATTAGTTACGATGCTAAGAATGCTACTTTTGTTGCCAGAAAGAGTAAAAAAACATTAAAAGAGGGTGATGTTGTAAGGTGTCGTATAGTTGGCGTTTCACTCGGAAAAGCACAAACAAAGATATCGTTAACCATGCGCCAGCCTTGGCTTGGTTCGATGAAATGGATAGAAGCCGATAAAAAGGCGCTAGAAAAGAAACCAAAGGCAAAACCGAAGGTAAAAACAAAAAAATAGTGAGAGGCAATGAATAAATTTGTAAATGGTGAGGGGACATAAATGAGAGCATGTACTCAATGCAGACGTATCGTAAAAGGAACCAAATGCCCTGTTTGTCAGGGGGAAACAACTAGAAATTTTCAGGGTATTGTTGTCATATTCGATACAGAGTCTGAAATAGCAAAAAAACTGGGAATAACCGCACCCGGTAAATATGCCATAAGGGTTTGATTGTAAAGGGTTTTGGCAGTAATGGTGATTTATGATGAAGCTCAAGGTTGATAAAGAAAAAGAAAATCCTTTTCTGGGTAGGAAGGAGTTGGTCGTGAGCATAGAACATACTGGTGAAAAGACGCCTACCAGAGCCGCGGTTCAGACTCTTCTTGCCAAAGAGTTGGGAGCTCAGCAGGACAAAATAGAGATAAGAAAGATATTTTCGGTGAAGGGGAAAAGCGAATCTACAGCCCTTGTTAATGTTTGGAAGGATAAAATTGTCGGCATCGAAAAACCAAAAGAGAAGAAAGAAGAGAAACCGGTGAAAGAAGAGTCAAAACAAGAGGCTGTGCAGAAAGAAGATAAAAAGGAAGAAAAACCAGAAGAAAAGAAAAGCGAAGAAGATAAGAAGCAAGGTGAAAAGAAGGAAACAAAAGCCGAGGAAAAGCCAGCTGAGAAGAAGGAGTGATGATCCATGGGAAAGAAAAAAGCCAGAAAAGAAGGAAAAAAGAGCCAGAAAGAAAGAGTAAAATCAAAGCAAAAGCACAAGAAGGTTCAGATTTGGAAATTTTATAAGGTTGAAGAAGGAAAGGTTGTTAAAACAAATGAAGAGTGTCCACGTTGTGGGCCTGGAACATTCTTAGCAAGATATAAGAACAGAAAATTCTGTGGTAAATGTGGATGGAGTCAGGTTATCAAGGAATCGGAGCGAAACAAAACCTGAAAAACGATGGAAATACCAGAGAAATATCAATTGATGGGAAAAGAGAGTAGCGGGTGTAATTCTTTTTATGTATTTAAGAGAGATATAAATTGTGATATGTTATGTATAGGGTTATATGTTTTGATTTTGATGATGTTATCGTGGATACTAATCTTTGCTTGCAGATTGGCGAGCGCTTTGGTAACAAGGTTAAAGAGTTAAAATTTCTCATAGATTTTCTTCTACACAATAAAAAGCCAAGAGAGTTTTCCAAGATAGCACACCAGGCAGCAAAACTTATCAGAGGGTTGCCTTTCAAAGATTTGAAAAAATTAGCAGACCATTTGAGATTAACGCCGGGTGTTAGAGAAACCTTCAAACAACTGAAAAAAGAGGGTTATAAAATTCTCATCGTGAGCGCAAACGATGAAAGGATAATACAATATTTACTAAAAAAGCACAGTCTGAACTCCTTTGTTGATAAGATATTTGCCAGCAAGTTGGTGACAAACAACGGCACACTCACGGGAGAAATCAGAGGAGAGGTGATTAGAACCGAAAAGGTCGGCGTGATTCATGAAATAGAATCTATGTTCAAGGTCACGAAAGACGAAATAAATTTTGTGGCAGATGGTATAACAGACATTCCAATATTTAAGAAGCTTGGGCACGGTATCTTCTTTTGCCCCAGTTTTGCCACTAAAAGTATAATCTATCGTGACAGAGAGTTGGCAGAGTTGGAAAAAAACAGAAAAATATTTCTTGTTGAGAAAAAGAATCTTCAGGAGGTTCTGCCATATATAGATGAGAAGTTTGTAAAAAAGCGTGAACTTCATCACTGGTATCAGAAATTATGGCATAAAAAGTTTGTAGATGAGAAAACGCGCAACGGTAGATAATATGATTTGTTTGGGAATAGAAAGTACGGCGCACACGTTTGGAGTTGGCATTTGTGACGAGAAGAGTAGGAAAAAAATTCTTTCTAATGTTAAAGCGGTGTATAAACCGCCACTCGGTTTTGGAATACACCCAAAAGAAGCTGCCGAACATCATAAAAAAAATGCAGTTGATGTTATCAAGCAATCGCTTTCGGCAGCAGGGCTCGAGATGAAAGACATCGATATTATAGCCGTGAGCCAGGGACCAGGGCTTCCGCCTTGTTTAAATGTTGGGATGACCGTCGCAAAAACACTTTCTATGAAATATAAAAAGCCACTTTATGGCGTTAATCATTGTATTGCTCATATAGAAATCGGCAGGATGACAACAGGAACCAGGGATCCTATATTTGTCTATGTTTCAGGTGGCAATACACAGATAATCGGATATGCTGCCAGGAGGTATAGAGTTTTCGGAGAAACAGAAGATATTGCCATAGGAAACGCCAGAGACTTGTTAGCAAGAAGACTCGGTCTTGGAAATCCGGGCGGACCTATAATAGATGAGATTGCAAAGAAAGGAAAAAAATACATAGAACTGCCATACACGGTCAAGGGAATGGACCTGAGCTTTACGGGCATTGTGACAGCAACACTCAAAAAATACAATAGTGGTGTCAGACTGGAAGATTTACTATATTCTTTTCAAGAGACGACTTTTGCCATGCTTGTTGAGGTGACTGAGCGTGCGCTTGCTCACACGGGCAAGAACGAACTTCTCCTTGCTGGCGGTGTTGCTGCCTCACCCAGATTGCAAGATATGATGAAAATAATGTGTAAGGAGCGCGGAGCCAAGTTTAAATGCGTGAAAAAAGAATATGCTGGGGATTGTGGGGCTAACATAGCTTGGACAGGAATATTAGCCCGAAAGAACAAAATCAAACCTCTAAAAATGAATGAAAAAATAAAACAAAACTGGAGGACAGACGAAGTCCGATGGACCTTAAAATTATAGTCCTCCTAGTATTTACTTCTTTTTCTTAAACACGAAGTATAGGATTATTATTATTACGATCAGTGCTATTAGATACAAATACAACTGTTGCATCAAGTTCACCTCCATTTTAATATTTTTATATTGGTTTCAGGGCTTTAAATTGTTAATGTTTTGTCGAATTTTATGCAAGACGGGAAAATATAGTCGTTATTGTATAGTAATAAACTTTAAAAACATTTCTTATAAATCTTTTTTTATCATCGAAAGAGTATGGTGAAGAGAATGCAAACCAAGATACTGAAAATAGACCGAAAGAAGACGGGAGGACCTGAATTTAGGAGACGTATAAACAAAGTTGTTGAAATCCTGAAAATGGGCGGACTTGTTGTTTATCCTACTGAGACGTGTTATGGTATAGGGGCGGATGTTTTGAACGAGAGCGCTGTCAAAAAGGTTTTTGAGATTAAGCAACGCCCACTGAACAAGCCCCTCACAGCAATAATATCAGATATAAAAACAGCTACGAAATATTGCCATCTAAGCGAAAAAGAAAAGAAAATAGTCAAAAGATTTATGCCCGGCCCTATAACACTTGTTGTCAAAAAGAAAAAGAATATTCCAGACATATTCGACCCAAAGGAGTTTGCTTTCCGGATACCCGGCGATGCAGTTTCGATGGCTATAGCAAAGCAATTTGATGGTCCAGTTGTTGCAACGTCGGCTAACATGAGCGGTCAAGAGCCAATCTACGATTCAAAAGAGCTCAAAGAAATATTCGATGGTAAGGTTAATTTGATACTTGATGCTGGCAAGCTTCCAAAGGCAAAGCCCACAACCGTTGTCGATGTTTTCAAAGGCCTGCGAATCAGAAGGCCAGGCCCTATTTCTGAAGACGAACTTAAAAAGATTTTGTAGGATATTGATAAGATAAATTCGAGAAAGATGTGAGAATATGGTATCGGTTATTTTGGCATCTGATTTGCATGGAAAATCGTTGCCTCAGGATATAGATTATTCTAAGTTACGTGGAGCTTATTTTGTAGGGCTGGGAGATTATCTTCCCGATAGTTTGTTAGATGATATAAGGTATAATGTAGTCTCAAAGGAAAAACTAAATAAAATAAGAAAAACTATCAGATCGAAAGAAGAAGCCCAGATGAAAAAGAACAAGGCAGTAAATGAATTGCGTAAAATTGATAAAGAAGCGTTTTCTAATCTGACCGAAAAAAATATTGGAGATATCATTGAATCTTATGAAGCCCTCAAGGAACAAACAGATGAGCTCAAGAAAAAAGGCATACATGTTAGAGTAATACACGGTAACAGGGATTTTCCAGAATATTTGAAAAAGGTGTTTGGCGAGCAATATAAGAAAGGAGAAATGGAAAAAATTGGTGAAAAACGGGCTTTTTACTATCCAAATGCTTGTAAATTTGGTTATGAACCAGTCAGACCAGGAGAGGTCAGCATAGAAGAAAGAAAAAAGATGATTAAACAATGTTATAAAAGAATACCTGATATATTTTTTTCCCATACACCGCCGGCGGGTACACCAATATCAACATATTATGGAAAAGAAGTTGGTGATGAAGTCTTGGGAGAATTTTTGAGAAAAATAAATACAAAAAGGGGACAGAAAAAAATACAAATTTGTTCTGGACATGTGCATCAAGCACGAGAAGAAAATATTTTGATGGAAATACATATCCTTTCTGTTTACCCGTTTTGTTTAACTAAATTATAAAAACCTTTTCGGGTGTAAAAAGCTGGTGCTGTATGTACCGTAACGATTGAGACGTTTTATTTTAATCTTGAGCCCGCGCTTTTCTATCTCCTTTTTCAGCCATTCTTCATCTTGGTCATACCCGAGCACTATTATGTCAGGCTTCTCTTGAAGCACAATCTTGAAAAGATTTTCTTCATCCCCGACCACGACCTTATCGACAAAAGAGATACTCTCAAGGACTCTTCTTCTTTCTTTCGCAGGAACAAAAAATGTTTTTTGTCTTGCCTTTTCATCTGTGGCAAGAACAACAACAAGTTTTTTTCCGAATGATTTGGCTTTTTTAAGAAAATATATGTGGCCCGGATGTATGATGTTAAAAACACCGCCAACAAGAACAGTTTTCATTCTCGTTCCCCCCATGGTTTAAATTTTGTAATTGATATCAATTGATGAAAGTAAAAAATCATTTGTGAGCAAAGACAGCAACGATACTTTTTTTGTCGTTTTTTTCAATCCTTACAAATCCAAATCGCTCAAACTGAACAATGGTGCCGGGCTTCACATTCTTTAGGTTTTGCTCACCATAGCCCTTGACCATTTTGTCTTCCATCAACACACGAACTTCAATGTGATTCCTCGTTACCCATTGTATTTTTGGGATAGATTTTACTTCTTTCCCAGTCACTTTTATTTTCTTCCCAAGTTTTATATTAAACAAATCCTTTAGTCTAACTTCAAGACCTTTGTATTTTTCATAATCTTTTTTGTCTATGTAAAGGGTTTTTGTTATTTTAAACGTTCTGAACCCCCTGTTTTTCATCGGATGAAGAGGAATTTTCTTAGTTTTGACTGGGGGATTTTCAATCTCTATTCTCATCGGGTTTGGAACAAAAAAGTAGCGATTGGCTTCAGGGTCAATGAGTTTTCGGTTATACGCTGCGAGGTTTTCGAAGGAGATTGTGATATCAGCAGATTTTGCACCAATTTCAACAATAAGCTTGCGGATGGCTTCTGGTTGGAAGCCACGCCGCCTCAGCGATCTTATTGTGCCAAGCTTGGTATCGTCCCACCCTCGGAATTTTCCCTCTTTTATACCTTTCTTTATTTCGCTCTTGCTCAGAACAACTCCTGACAAATAAAATTTACCTACGGTTATAGTTATAGGATAATCCCACTTAAAATATTGGTATATGTATTTCTGGCGCTTTTCTGAGGTTTGCAAATCAATGCCACGGAGAATATGAGTCACTCCGAAAAGATGGTCGTCAATAGCGGACTGAAAATCTAGCAAAGGCCATACCTTCGCTTTTTTTAGTGGATGATTTGGTTTATCAACTATGCGAAAAGCGGGCCAGTCACGAAGAGCGGGATTTGTGGCGTTCAAATCTGTTTTTATTCTTAGAACAGCTTCGTGCTCTTTATACCCATTCTTTGCCAACATTTTTTTCCATCGCTTTAGTTGCTCCCTTTTAGGCAAAGACCGACATGGGCAGGCTTCACTCTTGTTTCTGAACGTTTTCCATTCCTCGCCACATGTACAGACATAGGCCTTTCCCATTTCGATGAGTTTTTTTGCGTAATTATAATATATATTAAGCCTTTTTGATGCGACGACAACCTTATCCCACTTAATTCCAAGCCATTTCAAATCCTCTTTTATCCATGTATAAAATTTTTTTTCAGGGACCTTGTGCTTTGGGTCAGTGTCGTCAAAGCGCAGAATCATTTTTCCTTTATATTTTTTTGCATATTCGTAGTTGAGTATTGCTGGCCTGGCGTGACCAAGTGTCAGAGCTCCGTTCGGGTTTGGCGCAAAGCGAACAACAAAGTGTCCTGTTCTTGCTCCAATGAGCTCAGCTAGATCGTGCTTTCTGAACTCTTTTTCCTTCTTCTTCACAATACCGAGTTTTTCCAGCTCTTTTTTTTGCTTTTTCAGAGGCATTTTGTTTATGGTGCCTATTTGTATTTCAATCTCGTGCTTCAGTTGAAGAACCATTGATCGTAATTCTGGATAATCCGCCAAAATCTTTCCAAGCACTGATTTGGCGATTGCCTTTCCATTATGTGATATTGCGTTATCAAGAATGTATCTTTTGACAACTTTGCTGACATCCATACTAATATATATGTCTTAACTAATATAAAGATTAATGAGATTTTATTACCATTTCGGAGAGCAACAAATCGTTTTAGAGGTATCAGACGATGTTTACTATCCCCGTGAGGATTCAGTATTTATGGCTGATTTTCTAGTTGATTTTCTTTCAAAACGACGCATGAAGCCAAAAAGAATTCTCGATGTGGGAACAGGGTCAGGATTTCTGGCGATATTGTGTTTTCTGCTTACGGGCGCAAAAGTCACGGCTGTTGATATCAACAGAAAAGCTGTCGAGTGCGCGCGAAAAAATGCTGCCAGGAACAGATGTCGTTTGATTCTTATAGAATCAGATTTGTTTGAAGGCATTCGAGGCAAATATGACCTCGTGTTGTTTAATCCTCCTTATCTTCCACCTTCGCCAGAGTCCGACAAGCATTTGGGCACTGCTAAGAAAGCTTTGACAGAATCAGGTGAAATACCGCGCTTCTTATTAAAGCTCTCAGGACATCTAACTAGCGATGGCATCGCCTTGCTTTTGGCCTCTTCGCTGACTCCCGTTGATATGGAGAAGCTTTCTCAAAGGAACAAGCTAAAAGCAATGGTCATTCAGACAAAAAAGCTCGACTGGGAGGAGTTAATGCTTTACAAGATAACAAGTTTATAACTGGCATCAATTAACAGATACACTATTCTAACATCTTAATTTCTACTTCTCAGTAATTAAAAATATAGTTAAAAACGTTGCCTCGAGATGAAAAACTACTTGAGTTTCTTGAAAAAATTAACAGATTAGTAACCCTTCTGGTCCATTTTGTCAAAGCCTTTTAATTTTATTGATTCTAATTTTATTTGATGCCTATGCCGATAAATGCAACACCAGAGTATTTCAAAGCAGAGGAGAAGTTTCGTAGCGCCAAAACCCAAGAGGAAAAAATAGCTGCGCTGGAAGAGATGATACGCGAATGCCCAAAACATAAGGGCACAGAAAATCTACTAGCCCAACTCAAGGCAAAGCTGGCAAAACTAAAAAAGGCGGCGCCCAAAAAGTCAACAGGGAAGAAAACGGGGGTAAAAAAAGAGGGTGAAGCCCAAGTCTGCATTCTTGGTATGCCAAATGCCGGCAAATCAACGCTTTTGAAGAAGTTAACTGGTGTGGATGTTGAAATCGCTGATTACCCATATACAACAAAAGAGCCAGCAGTCGGAATGATGGATTACAGGGGGGTAAGAATACAGCTTGTTGAAATACCTGCCACTTTCGAGCCGGAACATATGAGTATCGTGCGAACAACAGACGCCATAGTTTTTGTGGTGCGAGATGATGAGGATGAGGAAAAATTAAGAAAAATCTGCTCAGATAACTTCATAAATAAAAAAACCATAGTCTTAAGAAAAGATATTAATACAGAAGAGATAAAAAAACGTGTATGGAAGATGCTTGGTCTTATTATGGTATATACACGTGACCCAGCAACGAAAAACGATGAGCCAATGGCTCTTCCGCGAGGTTCAACCGTGAAAGATTTTGCAGAGCGCATACACAAAGATTTTGTAAAAAATTTTTGCTTTGCACGGTTATGGCGCAAAGAAGACGGAGTTGTGGAAAGACGAGTAGGTTTGAACTATATTTTGGAGGATGGAGACATAGTTGAAATACATCAAAAGATATAGCAAGAGCTATTAGCAGGGTGACTGTTGTGATTCTTGATTTGCATGTGCATACATTTTATTCAAAAGGCAGGAGAATATTTCACGATGGACTGGCTTCACCCAAACAGATGGTAAAGCAGGCGAAGAGAATAGGGCTAGATGGTATATCTATTACAGACCACAACACGACCGAGGGGTGGAAAGAGGCAAGACAATATGGAAAAAAATATGGAATTCTTATAATACCCGGAGAGGAAATCGACACAATGGATGGTCATCTTCTCGCATTGGGAATACAGGAAACTATAAAACCCGGAATGATACTTGAAGATACTCTTGATGAGATACACGAACAGGGCGGTCTTGGAATAGCAGCACACCCGTTTGACATAGCGGGATGTGGACTTAGGTCATTCGCACGTCTGACAGACGGCTTGGAGGCTTTTAATGCGATGAATATTGACCGCGTGATCAACCGCAAAGCAAAGCGCTTTGCACGGAGATATTCTTTGCCTGTTACAGCTGGCTCAGATGCGCACACCACAGACATGCTTGGATATGGGAGAACAGAGGTTCGCGCTAATGACGTGGACGGTGTGTTAAAAGAGATAAAAAGGGGTCGCACGATACTTCATGAAAAATATATGCCTACTCGTGTGCTTTTGGACTATAGTGTGGCAAGATTAAAATTATCTTATTTTTATCTGTTGGATTATATGGACCATAACTACAAATGGCCAAAAAGATATGTCGGAAAAAAAATTTTGTCGCTTGTTGACAAAAGCCCAGGAACTATAGATTACTTGTTTAGAATAATTGCGTATCTTGGGCTCATTGCTGTGAGTTCTTACGCGATGCTAAGAGAGTTTTTATATTTATTCAAAGAAAACTAATTTATCTTGTGTTATTTTAATTTCACCTGATGGTGTTCAATAATGATCGCTGAGTCGATAAACACGTTCATGACATTTCTTACATCTCACATACCTGTAGAGGTTATTATGCTAACTTTATTCATCGCATTCTTGTGGATGTTGAAAAAAGTTTTCAATATCTTTTTCGGTGCACTCAAGGTTATTATTGTTTCAGCGACATTTCCCCTGTTTTTGAACAAGGTTCTTAAGATAGCAGTTCCGCTAACTAGGCAGACTTTTCTCTATTATATAAATCTTGGACTCGTCTTGTACATCCTTTACCTCTTCATACGTTCTTCGGCAAGTATTGGTAATTTTCTCGGTTCGATTTTTGGCAGGAGAAAGAAATGAGGGAGAGCGTTTAAAAACTTTTCTATTAAATAGTTTAACTGACTTATTGGTGGCTTGATAAAGATGGATGGAAGCGGAACAAGCATGCTGACATGGTTTGTAGTTATGTTTTTTTTCATATTTCTTTATCCACGACTGATGTTGGCTCAGCTTATATACAAGCTTGAGCAGAGCGCTGCCAAGATGGAATCCATGAGCAGGGCGGCACAGCGTTTAATACGAAAGAGAATCGGAAAAAAAGATAAAAAAATTAGTGAGAAGATAAGAAACTACATGGAGTTCTTCGTTGTTTCTCCTTCTGATCTTGACCCTTATGGAATTGTCAAACGTATAGATACGGTTGTGAGACAGATGGAAGATAAATTCAAGTTCTTCACAAACGAACTGGTTGGCAACAAGTCGCAAAAGCTTAAACAACAGATTAATTACGGTTTGCGCGCTGGCATGTCTGTACATCAGATTGCAAAGATTGTTAGGCATAATGTCGAGATGATTAAGAAATTCAAGAACCTGCAACTGGCGATAATCTTACAGATGCAACTTCCACTCATAGAGAAAATAGCCAAGAGCGAATTGCTCGGTACAGAGTCTTTTGTCAATGCTTGGCCTGTTGGTGATTCCATTGGACCATTGGTTGCATCGTCTTTTATGAACAAATCAAAAGACATAGCAGAAGATATCGTTATGGATGAAGTTGTTATAGAAGGTAGAACATGTTTTGTTTTGAAGGCAAAAGGACCGGGACCAAGACTCGGACGGATAGACGAGGCAATTAAAAAAATAATAAAAAAACATAAAATCAGTCGCATAATCACCATAGATGCTGCATCGAAGTTAGAAGGCGAGAAATCCGGAACAGTAGCAGAGGGTGTTGGTTTTGCGATGGGTGGTTTTCATCAGAGGGAACTGATAGAGAATATTGTGTTGCCAAGAAAAATACCGCTGGATTCAGTTGCTATCAAGGTTGGTTCTGAAGAGGCAATAGAACCGATGAAATTAACTATATTCAAGGCTCTTCCGAAGGCTCAGAAGCTTGTCAAAGAGATAGTAAAAAGGTCGGTGAAAGGCAGCAAGATAATCATAGTTGGTGTCGGAAATTCTTCCGGGACGCCAAATACCAAGCGTGGAATTAAAGACGTTGAAAAGCTAGTTAAAAGAGTTCGACAAATAGTAAAAAAGAGGGAAAAACCCAAAAAGCAAGGAATTCTGCCTCTACAGGCGTCGAATAAGGCTTTAAAAAGTTTGTTATGTCTTAATAATTAAAAGCCTGTTAGGTGTCACTGGATAGAGAATATATTTAAAAAGATTGTGAGGTATATAAGTTGTAAATGGGGTGAAAACAGAAATGCTTGCAAGCTCTGAAGTCATGGACGCACTTAAGGCCATCGGATTAAATCTATATGAAAGAAAACTTTGGGTTGCGCTGTTGTCTCGTGGAAAATCAACTGCGGGTGAGCTCTCCGATATTTCTGGTGTTCCTCGTTCTCGGTGCTATGATGTTCTTGAATCTCTTGCGGATAAGGGTTTTGTGATTATTCAGCCGGGTAAGCCGATATCTTACGTAGCAATTAATCCGGCCGATGCGCTAGAGCGCGCGAAAAGAAGGACGGCTGAGAGAGCGTTGGCAATGGCTGAAAGAATAGACAGGATTAAAAAAAGCAGTGTTCTTAAAGATCTGAAAAAGATTCACAAAGAAAGCGTTTCACTGGTTAAGCCGGAAGATATGACAGGCGCCCTAAAAGGAAGATTTGCAATGCATGACCAACTTGGCTCGATGATAAAAAAAGCGAAGAAAAATGTTCATCTTGTGACTACAAAGCAGGGGCTGACAGAACTATATGAAAAACATTTCTCAACCCTACAAAAGGCGGCAAAGTCCGGTGTTGATATCAGAATAATCGCGCCCATTGACAAACAAAATTATGAGATTGCTAAGTCCTTGGCCAAACATGCAAAAATAAAGGACATTTCTCGAGTACAGGACCTAGAAAAAGCGAGCGCAAGATTTGCTATTGTTGACGATGATAAGTTCTTGATGGCTTTAACAGACGACGAAAAGACACACCCAACGCAAGACGTGTCATTCTGGACAGAGAGCACACATGTTGCGGGCGATGTGATGAAGCCCATGTTCAAGATGCTCTGGAAGAATGCGAGGCCTGTGTAAAGTCCTTTGTAATGTTAGCGAGAAGAGACGCATTAGTGTTAAATAGCGTGATTTTCTGGTGCAAGCCATTTAAAGACAATTAGAATATTTTAGGGAATATTTTAGCTTTTCTTTTCTAATTCTGTGCCTCTTTATAATGTTGTTTATATTGTTAGTCAAGAGATTCTTATTGGTTTTTATATTTTTTCGCTCGGTTATTTTTATGATGTCAACAGAGAAAGCGAAAAAAGAAATTCTTGATAAAATTCTTTGCGGGGATATAAAAAACAGCAAAGAACTTGAGCTGGCCAAAACACGCGTTGCCAAGAAATACTCATTGAACAAGTTGTTTCAGAATGCTGAGATACTTGACTACGCGCGTCGCGTAGTCAGAAACAAGCAAAAGTTGAAAACTTTAACACGGTTTCTTTCCATAAAACCTGTGCGCACAAGCAGTGGCATAGCAAGCATCGCTGTTATGTGTTTGGGGAAGTGTCCTGGTAAATGTGAATATTGTCCGACGGTCAGGGGCATACCTAAGAGTTATACAGGTGTTGAACCCGCCACGCTTCGCGCCAGGCGCGCCGGCTTTGATGCGCGCAAACAAGTAAAAACGCGGCTCAAACAATTAAAGACTATAGGTCACCCAACTGACAAATGCGAAATCATAATTATGGGCGGAACATTCTTATACATGGATAAAAGCTACAAAATGAATTTTGTCAAGTCCATATACGAAGCATTAAATGATAAGTATGAAAAGACTCTCACAGCGGCGATAAAAGACAACGAGCATGCAAGGCATCGTTGCGTTGGTTTGACAATCGAAACGCGCCCCGACTACTGTAAGCCGAAGCATATAAAAGAAATGCTTTCATTCGGTTGCACAAGAGTTGAACTTGGCGTACAATCCTTATACGACGATGTTCTTAGACGCATCAAACGCGGGCATGATGTTAGTGAAACTATACGCGCTACAAGGGATTTGAAGAACGCAGGGTTAAAAGTAGCGTACCATATGATGCTTGGATTGCCAGGTTCCTCACCACGAAAGGATTTGGCTATGTTCAAGCGTTTATTTACAGATGAGCAATTTCAGCCGGATGAGTTGAAAATATATCCGACACTCGTCATACCGGGCAGCGCTCTTTATGAAAAATGGAAAGCTGGCGAATACAAACCGCTAACAATAAAAGAAGCGAGCGAGCTTCTTATTAAGATAAAGCAAATCGTTCCTAGATATGTGAGAATAAAGCGCGTAATGCGGGACATTGCTGAGCAGAAGGTTGTCGCCGGGCCAAAAACAACAAATCTTCGACAGATTGTGCAACGTGAGATGCGAAAGCGTGGCATTCAATGCAAGTGCATACGTTGTAGGGAGGTTGGACATAGAAAGACAAAACCAGAAAATATATCGTTGCAGCAGATAAAATATAAGGCTTCGGACGCCAGCGAAATCTTCCTGAGCTTCGAAGACACAAAAAACGATATACTAATTGGATTTCTTCGTTTGCGCCTTGCTGAAAAAGCTTTTGTTCGCGAGCTTCATATTTATGGCCAACTTGTTCCAATCGGCGAGAAAGAGGAAAAGGCATATCAGCACGAATCATATGGTCGGCGCCTTTTGGAGAAAGCAGAAGAAAAGGCACAAGAGCGGGGATACGACGAGATTTTCATAACAAGCGGCGTCGGCGTTCGAGAGTATTATAGGCGGTTTGGATACGAGCAAAAAGGATATTACATGTGGAAAAAACTTGAGAACAGTAAAAGCTAAGGTGAAGCCTCTTGGCATTGCTTTAGTTATTTTTCATTTTTCAAAAGATTTGCAAAGCGTTGAAAGAATAAAAATCTTGCGCCGTTAATTAATTGTTATTGTTGTTTTGCCTCAGTAGCTCAGACCACCCTTTCCGACTTCGTCGCAAAGCGTGGACGGAAAGATGGGAGAAATTGGTAGAGCGTTACCTTGGTACGGGCGACTGCCCCTTAGAAAGGTAAAGGTCGAGGGTTCGACTCCCTCCTGGGGCTTTGTTTTTGTAAGACAGACAAAAAATAACCCCAGATTGATTTGCTCGCATCTTTCTGCACCTGCAGAGAAATCTTTTTTTCAAACAAAAAGTTCTTATAGTTGTTGAATTATAATTCCTATTAATTATTTGGTGCTTGTATGGTACGAAATAAAAGCAATAAAAATAGAAAGGTGAAAAAGAGCGTTCGCAAGAGAGATGTGCCGTTGTGGTATCTACCGGTGACAATAATAGCTTTGGGCATTCTAATATTTGTTCTGGCGTTGATGTTTCTGAAATAGTTGTGTTATAATGCCTTGTGCGTTGGACAGAGGTGGTGGTTATTGTGAAGAAGCAAATAGCTGTTATTGGGCGAGATTTGCATGCTGACAACGAGCTTCTGAAAGAAGCTGAAAAAGTAGGTCGTCTTATCGCTGAGAAGGGCGCTGTGTTAATATGCGGTGGCCATGGCGGTATAATGCGAGCTGCTGCCAAAGGCGCCAAAAGCGCCGGTGGAATAACTGTCGGCATTCTGCCGGAAGTTGACAAGACAAAAGTAAATGAATACATAGACATTGCTATACCAACTGGAATAAACCAGGCAAGAAATATGACTATTGCATTGACAGCTGATGTTGTCATCGCGCTGGCTGGTGGTGTTGGAACACTCAGCGAGATGTGTTTTGCCTACATCTATCACAAGCCAATAATTGCACTGGTTGGACAGGGTGGATGGTCTGAAAAGCTGGCCGATTCTTATATAGACGAAAAAAGAATCGTGAAAATCATACCAGCGCACAGCGCTGAAGAGGCCGTGGAGCTGGCTTCCAATGTCATTGAAACAAAAAAGAAAACACTATAAATAAGGATAATGAAAGAAACGAAAGAGGAGCAACAATGAGACTTATTCTTTTTATATTAATTATTTTTCTCGCACTAGGGAGTTACGCCCTTTATAGCGTTCTGACTATTGACCGCACCTGCGTTACAGATTATGATTGCGTTAGATCACAAGGATGTGGTTGTATAGCAGCAAGCGACAAATGTTATTTCGGCGATAATCTGCCTTTAAACGATTGTGTCTGCGTGAACGGGCAATGCCAAGAGGAGCTGATACGTGGTTGTCGCAAGGCAAAGGAGTTCTGCACCAAGGAAGGAAAAAATGCAATGTACGATGGTAAAAGCTGTGTAGAATGGTTAGAGAAATGCTGAAAATGCTAAGATTTATATACTATGGGAACTAAATAAAATTATATTGGTTGAGGTGGGATGATGAGGAAATTTTTGTCAATAGTTATCTTTTTATTTATGGTTAATCTGGCATTTGCCTCGTTTTCTATCAGCACTGAGCCAGGAACACTGAAGGTGAAGGCGGGGGAGCGCGGAAGTGTCAATATAACGATTTCAAGCACTTGGAGCGATACTTTCACCATTAGTATTGAAGGTTGGAAACCTTGGTTCACGCTTAGCAAATCTGTGGTGAAAGTTGATGCGAATGAAAAGAAAAGTGTTTCATTATATCTTTTCCCGCCGCTTTCAGCAAAGCAGGGTGTTTACATTATAGGGATTTATGTGAAGTCTCAGAAAACAGGTGAAAAAAAGAAAGTGAATTATAATATAGAAGTTCAGAAAAATTTTTTGGCCGAGGCAAAAAATGTTGAAATAGACGGGGTTCTGCGTCCGAAGGAAAACATAAGCATAAGTTACGATATTATAAACACGGGTTCAGAGCCTTTGAGTAATGTCAAGGTCAAATTTTATCTTAGGTATAAAACAGATAAACTGACAGAGTCGGAGCATGATATAACTTTTTTAAATCCGTCAGACTCAAAACACTTTGAAGAAAGATACACGTTTGCTCCAATGTCCAAGGCAGGAAGATATACGATAGAGATAGAAACATTTTATTCCGGCGAAAAACTTTCTATTTATTCCAAAAACTTTGATGTGCAGAGTGTTTCTATCATTGAAACGACTAAAAAATATGAGCCGGTTTCTCTCGGAAAAAGAATGATTGTGCTTGTCCGAAACGATGGCAATGAAGTGGCAAAAAACGTTGAAATAAAAGAACCGATAACTTGGTTCGACAAAATATTTTACAACGGTGAAGGCACAATAAAATACGGTAATGTGATTTGGACTGTTGATGAAATATCACCCGGGGCGACAGCTGAGCTAATTTATCAGGTTAATTACGTACCTTTATTTGTCTTTCTTGTCCTCATTGTTGTTGCTCTTTGGTATTACTTCTTCAAGGTCAGGGTCATAAGAATCAAGAAATTTGTCATAGAAAGAAAAAGGATAAAGACAGCGGAAATATTTACGATTGCCATAAATGTTAAAAACAACTGCCCATCAGATGCTTATGATGTGGTTATTAGAGACTTTGTTCCTTCGATATTCAAGGTTGGGTTCAAGCATGGACCAAGACCCAAGATAAAAAAGACGGAAGCGGGCACAGAATTGGCTTGGCATTTCAAGAAATTTGACAAAGCTGAGGAAAGACTTCTCGTCTATTATCTCAAACCGGTCATTGGCATACTCGGTAGTGTTCACTTACCAAGCGCGACAGTGAGTTATAAAATTGGCAAGCGTGAATGGAAGAATCACTCCGAGAGCCCAAGCTTTGGCGAAGAGGAATAAGTGTTTTTGGAAGCATCTTTCTGGAATGGACTAAGATTAATTTAGGTTGTCGTTTTCCAGATGTATTTGAGAAAACCCCAGTGCTCAATAACAAACCTTTTTAAGTTTTCTTTGGTTAATCATAATGTTTTAATCCCGCGATAGCTCAATGGCAGAGCGTGCGGCTGTAGTCTTGTGCGATGGCGCGAGAAAATCAACCCATGCTTTGAAAGAAACCGCAAGGTTGTGAGTTCAAATCCAGCTTTTTCGAGAAGCCTGACAGAAAAGAAATGGCTGGTGAAAATCTCACTCGCGGGATTTTTTTATTTCTTAATTACCTATGAGTAAGTAATTTAAGCTTTGTAGGTAAACCAGTAACATGAGAGAGCAATTTCATGTAAACGGGATGTGCATTGTCGCAGATGCCCCTGGCCAAAATCGTGACCCAGACCAAACAATCATTTTAACAGATGGTTCTTGTGGAAGAAATGAATGCTTCGGTTGTTTATTTGAAGATTTTGCACGATATTTTAAAAATAATTATAGGGTCGTCAGATTTTTTTCCGAGACTAAGAAAAACAGAGAGATGTCTAAAAGGGATTCTCAAGTCGGAGTTTCTGATAAAGTTGCATGTTTAGATAAAATCATAGAATATGAAGTTATGGAATATCCAGATAATCTTATATATCTTCTTGGGCTCGGCTTGGGAGCACCTGTTTCTATTATAGACTATTCGAATTTGGCTTATAAAAAAGACGAAAAAAGCGTAAAGAAAAGGCATAGTATTCATTCTATGATATTATTAAACCCCGCGCTGAACCCGAAAGAGCAGATATGTAGTAACTCTGGCCAAATGACAGACGAGCTTAAATTGTTAGACAAAGACGTGATAAAATATATGAGAAATGTTCGCATTCCTGTTCTCACAGTTTACGGAACAGATGATAAAGGCTTTCCAGAAGGAAAAGGATGGCAGTATCCAGAAGCAAGAGATTTGGGTGGTTATTTCTCTAATAGACAACTAAAAATAATTGAAGGTGCTGGCCAAAGTTTCAGGGGGCGACATGAAGAATTATTTAAAGCCATAGAATTTTTTATAAGATTTTACAGAAAGCCTATAATTTAATATCTTCCTACTAATAATTTATTTATGCGTAGAACTGGTGTGGCTAATTTGCCGCTTCATGTTGGTCGTGCACCGCGGTGGTTGTTTGAGCGAATGGTCAAACTTTCCAAGGCTATTAGCGAAACGATTATCTATGAATACGGGCAGGAAGAGTTGCTAAGAAGAATGTCAGACCCGTTCTGGTTCCAAGCACTTAGCTGTGTCATTGGCTTTGACTGGCATTCATCTGGCACGACGACTACGACGTGCGGTGCATTAAAGCTCGCACTCAGTCCACAGGAACACGGTATAGCTGTTCTTGGCGGTAAAGGCAAGACTTCGCGAAAAACACCGCAAGAAATAGAAAAAGCTGGCGATATTTTTTCTTTGTCGTCGAAAAAAATAAACGAGATTGTCTATGCGAGTAAGATGTCTGCCAAGGTTGACAACAGCTGTGTGCAGGATGGATACCAGTTATATCATCACACAATGTTGTTGTCAGAGAAAGGCAACTGGGCTGTTGTTCAACAGGGCATGAATGATAGATATGCAAGGCGCTATCATTGGCTTTCGGATTCTGTGAATAGTTTTGTCGAAGAGCCGCACACCGGGATTTGCGCAGACCATATGGAGCAGAGCGTGCTCAATATGACCTCGAAGCAAAGCAGAGAAGCGCGCAAGGCGAGTGTTGATCTGGTCAGGGGAGATGTGAAAAAAATAAAAAAATTTTTGACGCCATCTGGACAGGCAATGCTGGCAGATTTTTGCAAGAGACTTGATATGCCTGCTCATCATGCTGTTGTGTTGAGCAAAAGAGACTATAATGTGCTAAAACAGGCTTATGAGATAAACCCCAATAACTATGAAGAGCTCGTTGCTCTCCATGGCATCGGTCCCAAAAGAATCCGCGCACTCGCGCTAATATCATCGCTTATTTACGGCACAGAGCCGAGCTGGCGCGACCCAGCCAAATATTCTTTTGCTCACGGCGGTAAGGATGGCCATCCTTATCCTGTTGACCGCGATGTATATGACAGCTCCATACAAACGCTTCGCGATGCAATAAAGCAAGCAAAAATCGGCGAAAAAGACAAAATCAGCGCGATAAGACGGCTGGAGAGTTTTATTTCTTGATAAAAGATTATAATTGATGAGGCGTGAGTTAAAAACACAGCTTTTTTACTGATATGTTAGGCGTAATCAGTGGTCGCCGGTTTTATTGTTCACGGTTTAGTGTTCACATTTAAACCTTCTCATGTTTTTTGTAACCTTTGAGTGCGTCTTGTGCGGCAACTATGAGCGGGTACATAGTTGGTGCTGCCGTGAGTTTTGGATGTGTTGCTATCTGCAGCGTTTCAAGTTCAGTCAGAGAGAAATCCTTTTGAATAGCCATCGAGATTATATTGACGATTTCTCCAGCAGAAACATCTCCAGCAACTTGACCGCCCAAAAGAACGCCTGACTGCCTCGAAAAAATAAGTTTTAGTTTCATTTTTTTTGCACCCGGCATGGTGCCAGGGTGCCTGTTTAGACATTCCGCATTCCCGACGATAATCTCAAACCCCTGCCTTCGCGCTGCTGTTTCTGTAAGTCCGGCAAGCCCCAGCGTCAAATCACCGACGCAAGTGGAGTAGCTCGCAATGGTTCCTTTGTTTTCTTTTATAACCTTGATTCTGAAAAGATTTGAGCCGGCTATTCTCGCTTCTGCTGCGGCAGTAGATGCGAGCATCACATTTGTCTTTTCTCTGGTAAAGAAATCTCTTTTCTCTGCGCAATCGCCAACAGCAAATATGTTCATATCTGAGGTCCTTAGATATTCGTCTACCACAATCCCTCCGCCCTCACCTATTTCTAGCCCTGCTTTTTTCGCCAAGTCCGAGTTCGGAACAGAGCCAGCTCCAACTATCACCAAATCTGCAGCAATGGTTTGACCATTAGATAACGTCACTGATTCAACGCGTTCGCCACCATTGAAGCTTTCAATCTTTGTATTTAGAATGAGGTCGATGCCTTTTTCTTTGATTTTTTCCTCCGCCAGCTGTGAAAATTCTGGATCAAAAGAACCAGAAAGAACCTCCGGCTTCATTTCGATAATAGAAATTTTTTTATCCTTCAGCTTCGAGATATCGTCTGCAAACTCAATGCCAACAAAACCAGCACCAAGAACAACAATATTTTTTGCGCTTTGAATATCGTTCTTCAAGTTTTTGAGATGGGACATCTCCTTATGAATCAGGTATATTCCTTGCTTCTCGCTGCCAGGTATTGGAGGCATCACAGCCTTTGAACCGGTTGCAAGGACAAGCTTGTCATAGGAGAATTTCCTATCATTTTTTGTGCTAATCTCTTTTTTGGTCCTGTCTATTGCCACTACTTCGTCTATCAAAAATTCGATATTGTTTTTTTCAAGTGGTGCATTCCCAAATGCGTTGTCTTCCGGATTTTGCAGCGTGACAAACATATATGGTATTCCACACGGAATCACGCCCGTGCCAATGCTTTTTATGAGCAAAATTTTTTTCTCCGGATAGTATTTTCTTGCGGTGACCGCCGTTACAACGCCAGCAGGTCCCCCGCCGATAACAATTACATCATATGAATCTGTCATTCTACTCACCACCATACGCTTAAATTAGAATTGTTCGCACCCCTTATATAAAAATATCGGTAAATAGATTACTATTCAGATAAATTAGAATAGAATCATTACGAAATTAGTCAAGATATGCTGTTAACTGCTCATCAAGATTGTTCGTCAATCACCGCAACATTTAAATACCTTTGCGCACAAGGTTTTTACTGGTTAACGACCAAAGCGAAGGGGGTACACCCGTTCCCATCCCGAACACGGAAGTTAAGCCCTTCAGCGATCTGGTCGGTACTAACGCAGTCAACTGCTCGTTTTATCGAGTGGTTGGTGGTTTTGGGAAAACCAGGACGTTGTTAACCACTATAATCAATACACATTAATGCGTGTAGTGATGCTTAGCAAATGTGCTTGTGTTTATATATGGCCTTGCGGAGGTTTCATATTGTCATACCCAATGTTTTTCTATTGGTTCAAAAACCTTTTATGTAACCCTGTTAGGAGAATCTATAACTTTTGGTTTTGTGCATTTGATGTTAGATTTATAACTTGAATCATAAATTAGAATCGTAATGGTCATCGATACTTGTGCCCTGGTGGTGTAGTGGACTAGCATGTAGCCCTGTCGAGGCTGCGACCCGGGTTCAAACCAAATCCCTTTCTTTGGAAAGAAAGGTCTTTGGATGTCCAAGAAAAAAGAGACACGCCCAAAGAAGCTTAATGCCAAAGAAAGGTTTGTGAAAATCCCGGCTAGGGCGTTATCAAGAAAAGGTGTCGATGACTTGGATGGGCCCGTAGCTCAGCCTGGTGGGATTATCTTTAGAAAAACTCCCAAGAGAAACACCCGGGCAAATAGAGCACCGGCCTTTTAACAGCAATCTAAGTTTAAACTTAGTTGATTGAAGAGCTGGAAAGAGAGCCGGGTGTCGCGGGAGACTGCACTGTATTGTTGCGTTGCGGTCCGCGAATTCGAATCCCGTCGGGCCCATTCATTATGCGTATAACCCAATGAAGATGCGTGGTGTTTGCTATATGACAGAAAAAACAAAAGAAGTAAATTTTTTGAAAAACCACCTCGTTCCCAAGCATGAACTTCTGAGCTACAACGAGGCACAGGAACTTCTTAAAAAGTTTAATGTTTCTCTGAAGCAATTACCAAAAATCAAGCAAGATGACCCAGCCATTAAGCATCTAAATGCAAAACGAGGAAGTATAATAAAAATCACGAGAAAATCACCGACAGCTGGGATATATTTTTATTACAGAGTTGTTATTTAGCCAATAATAACTCTTGTGTAAATTTTTCATGAAGAGGGATAGAGATGTATGAAGAACTTTTGAATGCGTTCAAAAAAGAAGTTGGTTTTGTTGATCATCAGATTGCCGCATTTAACGAGTTTGTTGATTTCCGCATCCAAAAAATAATTAATGAAATAGGAGAAATAGAGCTCGAGACGCCTGAAACAGCAGAGTTTAGAATAAAGCTTGGAAAAGTTAGGCTGGGAAAACCATCAATAAAAGAGGCCGACGGTGCTGTTCGAGAAATAACACCGGCAGAAGCAAGAATAAGGAACTTGACATACGCCGCACCTTTGTTTGTCGAGGTCATACCTGTTCTCAATGGTGTTGAGCAGGAAGTAAAAGAAATTAAAATCGGAGAAATACCAATCATGGTGAAATCAAAAGCCTGTGTTCTCAATGGTCTGGACAGGAAGCAACTAATAGAGTTGGGTGAAGACCCAGATGACCCCGGTGGTTATTTCATAATCAATGGAACTGAACGTGTTATTGTTATGGTCGAAGAAATCCTATCAAACAGACCAATTATTGAAGAGAAGTCTGGAGTGCAAACTGCTCGGATAAATTCTGAGGTTAAGGGATACGTACAAAGGCATCTTCTTGAGAGAAAAAATGGAATAATACAAATATCTTACTCGAATTTGAAAAAGTTGCCGGTGATTGTGCTATTGCGCGCCTTGGGAATGGAAACAGACAAACAAATAATAGACGCTATTTGTAATGAAAAAGATGAGATAGAAGAAATATACTTTAACATATACGAGTTTGGTGTTAACAGCGTAGATGATGCAATAGATTTCATTGGAAAAATGTTGCGAGTGCCACAACCAGAGTATAGAAAAAAACGTGTTGAGGATATGCTTGATAAATATCTTCTTCCACATCTTGGACAAGAGCCTAGCGATAGAATGAAAAAAGCATTCTACCTGGCAAAGGTATGTGAAAAGCTTCTGAAGCTTGGGCTTAAAAAAGTTGAACAGCAAGATATTGACCATTATATGAACAAAAGGCTGAAAATGAACAGCGATTTTTTGGAAATTCTCTTCAGGTCAATTCTACTCGGCAGGTATGGTCTTGTTGCAAGAATTATTTATACTTATCAGAAGCTTGCAAAGCGAGGAAAGCTCCCCAGCATACAATCGATTGTTGAGAGCAATTACCTTACTAAAAGAATAATATCACATATGGCTACTGGACAATGGATTGGAGGAAGAACAGGCGTTTGTCAGCGGCTGGAACGGACAGATTATATTAGAACAATAGCACATCTTAGAAATGTTCTTTCGCCTCTTTCCAGTGCACAAGAGCATTTCGAGGCAAGAGCATTGCATCCTACACAATGGGGACGACTTTGCGCTGAGGAAACACCAGAAGGAATTAACATCGGGCTAAGAAAATATCTCGCACTAATGGCTGTTATTTCAGAAACTAGTCCGAAAAAAGACGTAGATACTGTTATCAATCTAGTAAAACCATATATTGAGGAAGGTGATTATGCTGTCTATGTTAATGGAGAAATACTCGGTAGCACTAATCGCCCAAAATCTCTTGTAAATGCCGTGAGGGAAAAAAGAAGAATGGGTCTTTTTGATCCGCATATATCCATCTCTATGGATGAAAACTTCAACGAGATACGAATAAATACTGATTCTGGGCGCTTAGAAAGGCCTCTTATCGTTCTTGAAAATGGAAAACCCAGGTTGAATGAAAAACATATCGAGAAACTGAAAAAAGGCGAACTTTGTTGGAGTGATTTGCTGAAGCAGGGAATTATCGAGTATCTCGATGCTGATGAAGAGGACAACATGTATGTGGCACTCAGGCCAGAAGATATAACAAAAGAACACACACACCTAGAAATTGACCCGTCCGTAATACTCGGCATATCCGCTAATCTTGTGCCATTCCCTCAGCACAACAGAGGGGACCGTGTCAACTTTGGTGCCAAGATGAGCGGGCAGGCGCTGGGGTTGTACAGCACAAACTTCTTATCCAGGACAGATACCAAGTCAGACGTTCTTGTCTATTCACAGCTTCCTCTAGTTAGAACTAAGGTTACAGAAAAGATAAACCTTGCAGAACATCCACAAGGACAAAATATAGTTATAGCTTTGATGAGCTATGCTGGATACAATATGGAAGATGGTATTGTTATGAACCAAGCGTCTATCGAAAGAGGGTTGGGCCGCTCGATTTTCTTTAGGACATATTCAACAGAAGAAAAACAATATTGGGGCATCCAGAAAGATGAGATAAAAATACCTGACAAAAGCGTTCGCGGATATAGAACAGAGGAGTCGTATGTGAACCTTTCGGAAGACGGTATTGTAAATCCAGAAACTTTTGTTGAGTCAGGTGATGTTCTCATTGGAAAAGTTTCTCCATTGAGATTCTTTGGGCCGGTAGAAAGCTTTATGATGGAAACAGAAAATCGAAGAGAAACTAGCGAAACCATACGACACGGTGAACAAGGAATCGTTGACAAAGTCTTGCTGACAGAAACAATTGATGGAAATAAGTTAGTCAAGGTTTCTGTTCGAGAGCAACGCATACCAGAGCTTGGAGACAAGTTCGCGTCTAGGCATGGACAAAAGGGTGTCATATCATTAATAGTTCCAGAATATGAAATGCCGTTTACGAGAAGAGGACTGACCCCTGACATAATTATTAATCCACACGCTATCCCAAGCAGGATGACAGTTGGTCAGATTCTAGAGGTTATAAGTGCAAAGATTGCTGCTTACACTGGAGAGCCATTTGACGCCACCGCATTCAAAAATATAAGAGAGGAAGATCTGGAAAAAGTGCTTTTAAAGCTTGGCTTCAGGCCAGATGGAAAACAAGTTCTTTACAATGGAGTGACAGGAGAAAAGATGGAAGCGCTGATATTTATGGGTCCGGTATTCTATCAAAAGTTACACCACATGGTTGCTAACAAAATACATTCAAGGGCAAGAGGTCCCGTGACACTACTAACCAAGCAACCAACCGAAGGGCGTGCTAAAGAGGGTGGGCTACGTCTTGGGGAAATGGAAAAAGATTGCTTGATTGCGCATGGTGCTGCACTTTTGTTACAAGAGAGGTTCAGCTCGGATAAAGCAACAATACCAATATGTAAAAACTGTGGCTTGGTTGCTATATATGATAGGGTCAAAGGAAAAAAGTATTGTCCCGTTTGTAAAAAGTCTGAGATCATTGATGTTGATATGTCTTATGCATTCAAGTTGATGCTTGATGAGATGAAATCTCTTTGCTTATATCCTAAGATAAATGTTAAATAGAGGTGTTATGATGTCCAAGGTTAGTTCGATTGATTTTGGTGTTTTATCGCCCCAGATGATAAAAAAAATGGCAACCGTTAAGATAGATAAAGCTGAACTTTATGACCCAGACGGATATCCTATCAATGGTGGTCTTTGCGACCTACGGCTCGGTGTGGTTGACCCGGGGTTGAGATGCAGGGTATGCGGCGCTACAGCAGGAAATTGTCTTGGTCATTTTGGTTATCTCGAACTGACAAAGCCTGTTATACATCCAATATTTGGTAAGCATATTTATCATCTACTTAAAATAACTTGTAGAAAATGTGGGAGGCTGCTTGCCACAGATGAAGAAATCAAGGGAATGAAAAATCCCTGGAAAGAAATTTATAAGAACCCAAGAAAGAAATGTCCACATTGTGATGCAGAACAAAAAAGAATTACTTTTCAGAAGCCCACCACATATAGAGAAGATAAACAAGAGCTTACCGCAGAAGAAGTTCGAGAAAGGCTCGAGAGGATATCGAATGAGGATCTGAAGCTTCTTGGAATAAATGGGGGCAGACCAGAATGGCTTGTCTTGACACTTCTACCAATACCGCCAGTTACTGTCAGGCCTTCTATTACTCTTGAAACTGGCGAAAGAAGCGAAGATGATCTTACACACAAATTAGTTGACATAATAAGAATTAATGAACGTTTAAAGAAGAACATTGAACTTGGTGCACCAGATTTTATAATAAAAGACATATGGGAGCTTCTTCAGTATCATGTTTCTACACTCATGAACAATGAAATAAGTACCATTCCTCCTGCAAGGCATCGGAGTGGTCGTTCATTGAAAACACTTGCACAACGGCTAACCAAGAAGGAAGGCAGGTTTAGAGGAAACCTCAGCGGAAAGCGAGTTAATTTCTCTGCCAGGACCGTGATATCACCAGACCCATGCATTTCAATAGATGAGGTTGGGGTACCGCTGGTTATAGCCAAAAATCTTACTGTTCCTGTTCGTGTAAACAAAAATAACATAAAAGAGCTTAGGCAGTACATTTTAAACGGTTCGGATATTTACCCAGGAGCAAATTATATTATAAGACCAGATGGTGTCAAGAAAAAGATTACCGAGGAGAACAAACAACAGATAACAGAAGAAATTGATATCGGCTATATCGTTGAGAGACATCTGAAGGACGGAGATATTGTCATATTCAACAGGCAGCCTTCACTGCATAGAATGTCTATGATGGCGCATCGTGTGAGGGTAATGAACTACAAGACATTCCGGTTAAATTTGTGCAGCACCATACCCTACAATGCAGACTTTGATGGGGATGAAATGAATCTCCATGTTCCACAAACAGAGGAAGCGCAGATAGAGGCAAGAATGTTAATGGCTGTCCAGGACCATATACGATCTCCAAGATACGGGCTTCCAATAATATCCTGCAAGCATGATCACATAACAGGATGTTATCTTTTAACAAAAAAAGGAACCAAAGTACCAAAGAAAAAGGCAGCACGCCTACTTATGCGTATTGATATGGAAGACAAAGCCACAAAAGACTATGACGGAAAAGAATTATTCAGTCTTCTTATTCCAAAAGGGCTGAACATAGAATTCCGTGCAGCATCTTGCGTGGGATGTAAGAAATGTCTAAAGGAAAATTGTCCTTACGATGCCTATGTCGTCATAAAGAAGGGGATTCTCAAGTCTGGCGTAATAGATGAGAATGCACTTGGTGAGAAAAAGGGTAAATTACTTAATAGAATAGAGCGCCAGTTTGGACCAGAAGTCGCAAAAGAATTTCTCAATAAGGTTTCTGTTGTTGCACTAGAGTTTATAACTCATCATGGTTTTACTGTTTCAGTCACTGACTCGAAACTCGACCCAAAGACAGAAAAAAAGATAGAAAAGCTTTTGGAAGAGACAAACAAAGAAGTCGAAGAGCTTGTAAGAGATTACAAGCGCGGCAAATTGAAAGAACTTCCGGGTATGGGAAAAGAAGAAACATTAGAAACACTCATTCAGAAAAAGGCGGGGGATGTAACTGACAAGATTGGAAAAATAGTAAAAGATTCCCTCGGAGAAACCAACGCAGTAATAATGGCAAAGACGGGAGCGCGGGGAAGTTTTGTTAATCTGACACAAACGTGTGCATCTGTTGGACAAGAATTTGTAGGTGGTAAGAGAATCTCTCGTGGATTTACTGGAAGAACACTTTCACATTTTAAGAGGGAAGATATGGGGCTAAAGAGTCGTGGCTTTGTTTTTCATGGTTACAAACGGGGCTTGGACCCATTTGAATTTTTCTTTGATGCAATGAATAGTAGAGAAAACCTGATGGACAAATCACTGCAAACGAGACATAGCGGATATATGGAAAGAAGACTGGTAAATGCTCTTCAGGATCTAATAGTTGAAGAAGACCTGACAGTCAGAGATAGTTATGGCACAATTATTCAGTTTGTTGCTGGAGAAGATGGGATAGACCCGGCAAAAAGCGATGGGGGGAAAGTAAATTTCGACTTGCTTGAGAAATGATGCTTTTCAACGAAATTTTATTGAAAATAATGCATTGAAGAAACAGAGCGTGATAAAATGACGACGATTAAGATTCCAAAAAAAATTGAAGATGATTTTAATAAATTCTGTGAGGAACATAAAATAAAAGGTTCCGAAAAGAAAAAACTTCATGAGAAGCTTAAAGAGATAGTCAAAAAAAGCCTTTTTGAGCCAGGTGAGGCAATCGGAGTCATAACTGCCCAGAGCATTTCTGAGCCTGCAACACAGATGACTATGCGGTCGTATACCATGGCAAGTCAGGCAGGCAGATTGGCGAAAGTAACTTTTGGTCTTCCACGTATGGTAGAAATATTTGATGCGAGAAAAACATTCGAAAGAGCTATGAAGATATACCTTAAAGAAGAATATAATAATAAAAAAGATGCTAAACGTATCGCAGAAAAAATCAAGGAAAGATTTGTGAGAGACGTTGTTGAAAAAAGTTCTATCGATCTTCTTAACATGCAACTGGAATTTGAACTTTCAGCAGACGCCGATAGAGACACTATTAAATCAGCAATAGAAAAGTATGCGAAAAGCTGTAATGTCAGTTTCAGGGCAAACAAACTATATATCAAGCCGGAAAAGGCAGAAATAAAAGACCTCAGAAGTCTCAAAAATAAGATACTTGAAACCCACTTGTCTGGTATCAGAAATATTTTGAAGGTTGCTGTAGTAAAAGATGGTGAAGATTGGGTAATACAAACTAGTGGGTCTAATTTGAGAAAAATCTTAGAGCTTCCGGAAATTGATATCAAAAGAACTTATACGAACGACATGTACGAAGTTGAAGCTGTTCTTGGAATAGAAGCTGCTAGGAATCTTATACTGAATGAAGCATCGAGCACATTAGGTGAGCAGGGGTTGGATGTTGACATAAGACACATCATGCTTATCTCTGACCTTATGACAAAAGATGGAAAAATACGCTCTGTTGGGCGATATGGAATTTCTGGAAAGAAGACATCTATCTTGGCAAAGGCGAATTTCGAAGAGACATTGAAGCATCTCACCAGTGCCTCTTTCAAGGGACTGCGGGATGAACTCCGTGGTGCTGTCGAGAATGTTATGATTGGCAACGTTGCACCGATTGGCACAGGCAGAGTTGAGCTCATTGTAGACCCAAAAAAACTTAAAAAGATTTCAGGAAAGAAATCTTAGAGTGTCTGGTGTTAAAAAATGGTAATAAAAACATTGCCTGAAAAAGAGTTCCAAATAGGGACAAGAGAAATATTAAAGGGTATCAAAGAGAAAAAAATAGATTTTGTAGTCTTAGCCAACAACACTCCAAAGCAGATTGTTGAAAAAATAAAAAATAGCGGTGTTAAATACGAAATCTTTGACGGTGATGGAGGAAAGCTTGGGACAGCAATAGGAAAGCCATTCCCCGTGACTGCTGTAGGTTTCAGAGCATAAAGGTGCAACAAATGAAAATACGCCTAGACACAGAAGCTTTGAAAAAGATAAATCTTTTTCAGACAATTACGGGTTCAGATATCTTAGACATGATAGATACAGATGACCAGATATTTTTTGTTGTTACAGAAGGAGATTATGGTTTAGCAGTAGGAAAAGATGGCGTTAAAATCAAGAAAGCCGAAAAGATTTTTAAGAAGCGCATTAAAATCATAGAGGCATCGAAAGATCTGGAAACGTTTATTAAAAATATGATACCAGAGGTAAAAGAAATCATAGTGAAAGATAAAAAAATAAGGATAAAGATAGACATAAAAGATCGTCCTAGAGTTATCGGGAAGTCTGGAAAAAACATAAAAGTTATGAAACAACTCCTCGAGAGGATGTTTGAGATTAACGATATAAAGATTTTGTAATCTATAGAATAGAAAATAAAATAGAGTGAATGCGATGGCTGGAGAATTTGCTGCTAGAAAGTTGAAGAGAAAAAGACAGAAGATGCGATGTAAAAAAGCTAAATATAGGAATCGCATTCTCGGTCTGAGAAAGAAAAAGGATCCGTTTGAAGGGGCTCCGCAAGCAAAAGGCATCGTGCTTGAGAAGAGGCAAGTAGAACAAAAACAGCCACACTCTGGGCTGATTAAGTGCGTTCGTGTACGGCTCATAAAAAACGGAAAGCAGATTACGGCTTTTGTACCTCGAACAGGAGCAATAAAACACATAGCAGAACATGACCAAGTTCTTTTGGAGGGGGTCGGAGGAAGTCAGGGAGGAGCTGTTGGATCCATGTGGGGTGTTAAGTGGCGCGTCGTAAAAGTTAATGGCGTTTCCCTAGAAATGATCAGAACTGGAAAAAAGAAGAAACCTGCCGGATAGTAACTATAACTAAGAAAAAGGTGCTGGAATGGTTGAAAAGAAGGATAAAAAAGCAAAAGAACATGAAGAAAAAAAGAAGAAAGCAGACGAAAGTAAACTAAAGAATCATAAAGAAGAAAAGCAGCCGAAAATGACAAAAGAAACTACGAAGATTGTATCGAAAGATGAGACCAAAAGCGTTGATAAAGACGATGGAAAGAAACCACAGGTCTCTGATAAAACCCTTTCTGATGAAACCAGAGCAAAAAAAGAGAAGAAATCAAAACTTAATGTTAAGCTTTTTAATAGGTGGTCATCTGATATTGAGGTCAAAGATATTGGCCTTAAGAGATATCTGAATCTCGATGCTAGAATTGTTCCAAAAAGTGCAGGTCGATACCAAAAGAAAAAATTCCACAAGTCGAAAATGCATATTGTCGAGAGATTGGCACTTAAACTTATGGTTCCCGGACATTCTGGAAAGCGACATAAGATATCTTCCGGTTACAACACGCCAGGATTTATGAAATGCCTAACTATAATAGAAAAGGCGTTTGAAATTCTTGAGAACAAAACAAAGAAAAATCCTGTTGAGGTTTTCGTGCGCGCGCTTGAGAACGCTGCTGTGCGAGAAGAGGTCACATCCTATCAGGTCGGTGCTATCATAGCAAGAAAGGCTGTAATAACGTCCCCACAAAGGAGGATTGACAAGGCACTGAGATATTTTGCACAAGCCACATACCAAAAATGTCATGGTAAAAAGACATCAGCTGTACAAGCCCTTGCAGACGAACTTCTAAAAGCTTACAACAACTCCAATGAATCTCTAGCCATACGCGAAAAGGAAAGGCTCGAAAGAGAAGCGGCTGGAGCCAGATAGTTACGAGTTGAAGCACGGAGAAAATCTTTATTGAGGCGCTGACTCCTCGTGCCCGGCTTTTCTGCCACAAACTAATTTTTTAAAATTTATGTCTATAGCTGTGGCGAATGCGGGCGAATGTTAAAACATTTTTAGCGTCTTTGGCACCTTTTTCATCAAACTGCTACCAATCGGAAATGGTTAGCTTCATATTTTTTTCAGTTTTATTGTCAAGAAAGCCGTTAAAAACATTTATAAGCTTTTATGTTAAAAAAATTGTATTCTCACGAAACAGCAGAGAAGCAAAGAAAAAAAACTTTTTAAGCTGGTAAGAGAATAATTCATAAAATACAAACCAGTGGTATGAACATATAAAAACGGTATGGAATAAATTCACTTTCAGAAAAGATAAAAGGTGATGATGGCATGGCAAAGAAAGATTTAAAGGCAACGGTTATTGAACTTATGAAAAAACCAGAACAAATCAGAAATATAGGCATAGCTGCTCATATTGACCACGGCAAAACGACATTAACAGATAACCTTTTATATGGAGCAGGCATGTTGTCAGAAGATTTGGCAGGCACAGCCCTGTGGACAGATTTCGATAAGCAGGAGCAAGAGCGTGGCATAACCATATACTCGGCGAATGTTTCAATGGTCCACGAATTTGAGGGCAAAGATTATTTAATAAATCTTATAGACACGCCTGGCCACGTGGATTTTGGCGGTGATGTGACAAGGGCTATGCGCGCTGTTGATGGTGCTATCATAGTCGCATGCGCTGTTGAGGGAGTTATGCCCCAAACAGAGACTGTTGTTCGTCAGGCGCTAAAAGAGAGGGTCAAGCCTGTTCTGTTCATAAACAAAGTTGATCGAATGATCAAGGAGTTAAAACTTACACCAGAGCAGATGCAAGAAAGATTTATGAAAATTATACAAGACGTGAATAAACTAATTATGAAATATGGTGAAAAAGACTTCAGAGAAAAATGGTTGGTTAATGTTGAGAATGGTTCTGTTGCTTTTGGTTCTGCCTATAGAAACTGGGCAATATCATTCCCATACATGAAAGAAAAGAACATAACATTCAAGGATTTGATTGAATATTGCTCAGCAGATAAGGACAAAGAGCTTGCGAAAAAAGCTCCCATACACGAGGTTGTATTTGACATGGTTATTAGACATCTTCCAAGCCCAATCGAAGCACAAAAATATAGAATAGAAAAAATTTGGCACGGGGATATCAACTCGAAAGAAGGGCAAGACATGGTAAATTGTAGACCAGATGGGGTACTCTCTATGATAATAACAAAGGTTATTCCCGACCCCCATGCCGGTATAGTTGCAACAGCCAGAATATTTTCTGGAACAGTGAAGAAGGGACAGATGGTTCATCTTAACAGCCAGCACAAAGATGAACGTGTACAACAGGTTTCTATTTATAAAGGTCCACAAAGGGTTCAACTGGACGAGGTATTACCGGGAAATATAATAGGCATTGTCGGATTATCTGATGCTTTTTCAGGTGAAACCATATGCTCTCCGGAGCATCCTATTGAATCTTTTGAAGCGATTAAGCATATGTTTGAGCCCGTTGTCACAAAATCAATAGAACCGAAAAATCCAAGCGACCTGCCCAAGCTCATAAACTTTTTGAGACAGACGAGTAGAGAGGACCCAACATTACAAGTTAGCATAAATGAAGAAACGGGCGAGTATCTTGTTTCTGGTCTCGGAGAGCTGCACATAGATGCAAAAATAGAAAGGCCTTTAAGGGAAAAGGGAATAGACGTAAAAACAAGCCCGCCTATTGTTGTTTATAGAGAAAGCGTGCGAGCAGAAAGTCCAGAAGTTGAAGGAAAATCCCCAAATAAACACAACAGATTTTATATTATTGTTGAACCACTAAAGCGAGAGATATATGACGCTATTGCAGAAGAAAAGATACCAGAAGGTAGGGTGAAGAAACCAAAGGAGATGGCTCCACTCTTGATGGAATATGGTATGGATAAAGAAGATGCCAAAAAATGTTTAGACATCTTTAATAGAAATGTGTTCATAGATTCCACGAAAGGTATACAATATCTAAGTGAAACAATGGAGCTTGTTTTGGACTCTTTCGAATCTGTTTGTAAGGAAGGTCCGTTATCAAAGGAACCTTGCAGTGGATTACTGGTCAGAATAGTAGATGCAAAGCTTCATGAAGATGCAATACACCGTGGCCCTGCGCAGGTTTACCCTGCTGTCCGTCAAGCAATCAAGAATGCTATTCTTATGGCCAAGCCCGCCTATTTGGAGCCTATACAAATAATACGTATAGATGCACCCGAGGAGCTGATGGGCGCTGTCATGTCTGAAGTCCAGAACAGACGCGGACAGGTTGATAATGTCGAAACAGAACAGGGCGCTGCTGTCATCATAGCAAGAATGCCTGTTGCCGAGATGTTTGGTTTTGAAGCTTCGCTTAAGTCTGCAACAGGTGGTAAAGGATTTTATTCACTAATCGATGTGAAGTTCGAATACTTACCAAAAGATCTCTTTGAAAAGGTCTGTCTTCAGATACGTGAAAGGAAAGGTCTACCAAAAGAGATACCTAAACCAGAAGAGTAGTTGCCGAAGGCGAATAAAATGAATCCTTACCTGGAAATAATAAGACCTCACAACGGCCTGATGGCAGCTCTTGCTGTTTTAGTAGCTGGTTTTATTTTGACGGGTTCATTTTCGCCGCAAATGTTTTACGGCGCGCTTGTAGTTTTTTTTGTGGCAAGCGTGGGATTTATTCTTAACGATTATTTTGACTATGAAATAGACAAAATTAACGAGCCGAAAAGACCATTGCCGTCTGGCAGAATGAAAAAAAATACTGCAATTGCTTATACCATTGCCTTGACAATACCAGCTCTTGCTATTGCACAGCAATATCTTAATATCTACTGTGTTGGTATTGCAGTCCTGAACATATTTCTGGAGTTTATCTATGCATGGAAGCTAAAGCGTGTTGCACTTGTCGGTAATCTTATCGTCAGCTGGCTTGTTGCGTCCACCTTCGTATTTGGTGGGTTAATTTTTGTTGTCCCGCTGGCAGCAGAAATGGACATAATTTGGATTCTCGCTGCTTTATCATTTTTATCCAACCTCGGCAGAGAGATTTATGGTGATGTTGAAGATTTCGTCGGTGACAAGACTGTCGGTGCGAAAACGCTTCCAGTCATTCTCGGAAAGAAAAAATCTTCTGCGTTCGCGTCTTTAACAATTATTGCTGCTGTTCTTCTCAGCGCTCTACCTTACTATCTTGGAATTTTCGGCATTAAATACTTGTGTATTGTTGCTCTGGCAGACCTAATGTTTTTATATTCCCTAACAAGAGACCCCCGTGGCACGCAGAAGTGGACGCGCATAGCGATGTTCGTGGCGTTGGTCGCTTTTGTGGCTGGGTCGCTTTGAGAGAAATAGACATTCTAGGAAGGACAAAAAAATATTTTAGTTTTCCCATTCTTTTAATTCTTCTAACAGCTCATTAATCGTGGTATGTTTTTTATACAAACCACTGAGAAATGCCTCAAAATATTTGTCATCTTTATTTGTTCCCGAAAAGCTTTTATACACATTATTGTTTTCTATAAGTTCAATCTTCAAAAGCTTTCCTTTTTTATCATACCTTTCTTCTGTACCCTTGACACACAAATCCCCTATCCCATAGTCTCTGCTTATTCTGATAGAACCATCTGGAAGAAGTTCTATAACTTCTTTATATCTACATCCTCCGAGTCCGATTTCTTTAACTTTTGTGATTTTTCCGTCTTCTTTATTAACGACATCCCATCTATCTTCCTTAAGTAGTCCGACTATCGGTTGTTTAAATTTTCTTAGTAGTCCCAGCATCTATCACCACTATCCAGACATAAATATTTGCGTCTAAATAATTATTTTAAATCTTTTAAAAACTTATCTTTATTGGGGTGTTGTGTCGTGGAGAAAGAGATTGGAAAGGTTTCCCATTATTATACGCACCTTGGCGTGGCTGTGGTTGAGCTGACTGATGAACTCAGAATAGGGGACGAAATTTTAATAAAAGGAGCGACCACGAATTTCCAGCAAAAGGTCGACTCTATGCAAATAGAACATAAGCCTGTCGATGTTGCCGGGGCTGGAGACTCTATTGGGCTCAAGACTCTGGAAAGGGTAAGAGAAGGAGACATAGTTTTTAAGGTCAACGAATAGTTCCGAGGAAATCGATTATTATACAACCAGGTTATTAAATAGTTTTCTTTGGTTCAGAATAGACGAAAATTATATATATTGTTTGTTCTTATTTAAGATAACAGAATATTGACTAGAGTGATATTATGGGAAAAATAGAAGACCTGATAAAAGAGAAAAATCTTAAGCCATCTGACTGTGTTTATCATACTTGGCGAGATGCTCTGAATAGGAGAAAGCAGAGAACGGGAAAGATACGCGTGCTGGTGCTTCCAGACCGGATTGCGCGCGTTGAGTACAAATGCCCTGAGTGCGGTCATGAAGATTACACAGAACTGCCGTGGAAGCGACCGTTTTCTGTCAAGTGTTCGGCGTGCGGATTCCGAATAACCGTGCCGAGAATGAAAGATCAAGCCAAGCGCGAGGCTAAAGCTGAAGTTTAGTTCTTACACGACTACGCGTATCATGCACAAACCAAAGACAACTTAACTATTTAAACTTTATAGCTACTGATAGATAGTGATTAGAATGAAAACCGTGAGCATTGTGTTTCCAGAGAAACATCTAGAAGGCTTAGAAGAATTAGAAAAAAAGTTCGGGCTGAGTCGATCAGAACTTATTAGAATGAGTATATTAGACCTATTAGAAAAATACTTCGGTGGAATTGGTTATAAACCGGCGAAAGAGTTTGCCAGTTCATTTATTAGAGATAATATAATAGATTCGTATGGTATAGACTTCAGCTTCGGGACTATTAAGAAGATTTTAATAACAACTATTCAAATGGCTGAAAAAGAAAAAGCTTATAAAGAATCGGCTTTTGAATGTTTTGGTTCTTCCCAGCCTGATATCGTTGGTATTGGTTATTTTAAAATGGAGAATAGCCCTCATTCGTGGAAGGATGTTAAAGAATATGTTTTACAGCAAATCGATAAAGCGGCAGAAAAAAATCTCAAAAAATATATAAAAAACTATAAGCTTAGTCCGCAAGAGCTTGATATTTTAGGAGAGCAGATAAACAAAGTAAAACATAACGAGAGGTTAGCTGTTTTTCCGTTCTCTCCACAACTCTAACAGCATCTCTCTTTCCGTCTTGGCTGCTACGATTCTTGCTTCGTTCAGGTCCTGCTCAGGCACAAAGATTATATCTATACCGATTTTCACGAATTCTGGCAGGTCTTCGAGCGTGGAAAAAATAAGACTTTTTCTACCGCGGTCCTTGACAACTCGTCTTGCGTTAGAGAGAACTCTCCTTACAGATTCGTTGGAGGCGGTGCTCTCCAAAGCGTATGCATCGCCCACTATGAATCTTATGAGGCTGTCCATATCAAAATACATATAATCGGCCGTGGACAAAAATTTTTCTAGGTTTGAAATATCGTTTGGCGTTCGTATAGCTACTGCTTTTGATTCTGGTCCAAACTCTTCTGGCTTGTCGATTTTTACAATATTAGCAGGCAGGGGCTCGTTGTAATCGTCGTATCGCGCACCAACCTTATCTTGAAGCCAGAACACGAGAGGAGCACGGCCAGACATGGTAATAGCAAGGTTCTTTGGGCCGTGAACAAGAAGATTTTTCGCCTGCACATAAGATTCCTTGTTCAGGAAACAGCCGATTTCTGTCGCTGTTATTGGCTCGTTAGCGACGCTATAGTCAGAAGATTTCTCTTGCCCTGAAATGGGCGGCATTGACAATATGTCTGTGCTGACGGTTTCGGGTATGCCCAAATCTTTATCACTCAGCTGGCCTGTTGCGTGTTCTGTTGGCTGAGAATACGATGTGCCGTATGTCTGCTGTTCTGGAATCATATATATCAAACCAGTTGAGCCGTCTATTGCAACGTTTTCTCCTGGCTGCAGGTAAGGACTGGCGATAACATAAGGTATTCTTAAATCTCTCAAAATATCTGATACAATAGAAGATATATTACCACTCTTTGTTATTACCCCGTCTGCCTTTGCCAAGTCAAAGAGCATGTTTTCTGAAATCTTCTCCAAGAAGACTATGCCGGAACCACCTTCCTGCATAGAAACCCTTCCTTTTGCTGTTCCGCCTGAAACTGGGATGGCGTCAGCTATTTTTCCCCCTTCTATTATACCATGCCCTTCCTGACCGAAGAAAGGTTCTATGGCTGTGATGTAAATCTTTCCGCGAAGAATACACCACTCGTATCTTAACGGCCCAAAAGATGACTCCAAATCATTACCTATTTCTATGAGTTTGTCCAGTTCATTTTCGCTCAGAACTGGCCTCTCTTGATCTCTTGAAGGTATTGTCTCCTTCGTGACTCCTGACCTGATGGGGTCGATTACCCGCTTCTCTGTTTTCTTGTATATCTTTTTTATCTTCTCATCGAGAATCTTGTGACAGAAGTATTTGTCAGCTATCTGTTCATTCCTTCTCAAGGAGTCCACAAGACCATAGACAGCCTCTACCAATGTTTGGGTCTTGTTAAAAGAGGTAATTGTGAAGCCGCTTTTTTCAGCGTTTATTGTTTTTTGTACTACCACTGCCGTAGGCTCGTAAGAGAGCTGTCGCTTGTGTCTATAATATAGTGCATTCGGAGAAAAAAGCGAAGCCCAGTAGCTTTTTATTGAGAAAATTAGCTCGTCGTCTCCTTTCACATTAGAAAACCTAGCGAGAAGTGGTTCTGGTTCTCGGGGGCTTGGTCTGATGCAGACCGCTGTTTTTTCCATTCCGGCGGAGATGAATCGCAACTTGGTTTTAAGTATTTCCTCACTTATGTTTGCCGTATAAGACATACCTCTGTAGGCTTTTAAAATCTCCGAACGCATATCGCTGGAGAGCGGTCTGCTGAAAATCATATTCTCTATCTGTTCCGATGCGCGGTTTAGTGACTCGTGGTCTTCGTAGTTAATATTAGCTATAATTTGGTCTATTTTTTGTCGCATAGGTGAAAAAAAATCTCGGCACGCGCTTTTCGATAGAACAAAACCATCTGGTTGCGAGAAGCCGGCTCTTAGCAATTTAGACAGGCCAGCTGCATGCTGACCTTCGTCTGCAACAGCTGCGTCATCCAGACCAAGAACATACATGCATAATATTTGCATCCCCCGAATTAAAAACTTTTCTGTGTTTGACTCTGTAAACTTATTGCTGGTATAAGGTGTGTTGTGCGACCCGTTAGGGCGAGATGCTCGTAAGAGCACCGCAGAGTTTCCGAGGGCGCACTAAATAGAAGTGTTATCTGTAGATCATTCGGCAGCTAAAAGAACTTCAAGTTAAAAACAAAAAAACTATTGAGAAAATAATAAGAGACCAAAATAGTACATTAAGAATTAATCCTACTACTGTCCAGAATCTTACATAACTTTTAATGGATTCAGTACCAGATTGGAACTTATACAATTCCAAATGATGAGTTGCACCTCTCAAAAACCATCCTGTTGAAGTAGCAGGTTTTCCTAATAAGGACTCTAACCTTTTCCAAGCAAAGAATAGGTTTCCAAATAAAGGAATTGCGCTTTCATAATTCAAATAAATAAATCCAGTTTTATCTTGAAATATCATGTCCTCTCCAAATATAAAACCAGCTTGTCCTCTCCCAATTGCTTTTCCTCTTATTTTAACTGGTTTTCCTCTTACTGGAGAGGCATAAAGATCAGACATGCAATCGATAACAGTAGTTTCATTAAAGTTATTTAATGGGAATTTATATCTTATTTTGATTACAGAAGCTATTATCAAAAGGATTAATCCAAATATTAAAGTAGGAACATAAAAATTTAATTTAGATATATACTCAATGATCAAAGCTAAAAAGGTCGCCAATATTGTAAATGTAGTAGAATAGTTAATAAAAAAATCTGTGAAAAAATTATTCCATAATCTTTTCTTGTCAATCTCTTTATTGATAATCTTATCAAAATTAAATACAGGGGACGAAGTTAAAGTACAAAGTCTTTTGATTCTTTTTCCAACCAAAGGGTGGGTTGATTTTAATTGTAAAATCCAAGCCCAAGGATTCACGATGTCAAAAAGAAGTGATCTTTCAATAAGTTCTTTTTTATTTCCCGAATTTTGATAAATTAAGCCGACTTCTTTAGCTGCTTTAAAATCAAAAATTCCTTGCGCTCTTGTAGCATTCAATAAATGAGCTGTTTTGTTAGTATCTGGAACAGATGCAATTCCATAAGCTATTTTAATCAATGCAGATGAAAGAAGATTTGGATCTCCTGTTTCTTTTGCTGAAAATTCATCTGCATAATACTCTCTCAGCCTGCTTAGGTATAAAAGAACATAAGTTCCAACCCAATAAAAAATTAATGATATGTATCCGATTATTATCAAAGCGTTTCCTTTCTTTTCTCCTCCTTTTCCAGATACACCCACAGTTGATCTGCCACTTCTCGCGCGAGCAAAGATTACATATAATTCATAAAGTATTTCCAACAACGTTGCTGCAATAGTCATAATTATAAAGTCTTTATTGACTATATGGCCTAATTCATGTGCAATTACAGCTTCCAATTCTTTTTCATTAAGAAATTTAAACAAACCCTCTGTTAATACAACTCTTGCATTGAAAGATGCAGAAC
>JAGGXF010000020.1 GCA_021163205.1 Candidatus Aenigmatarchaeota archaeon | reverse complement strand
TTTAAAATTCAACTAATAGATTACATTGGTTTTGCATTATACTGGCTTTTAGCTATTTTCTGGCTGGTTACTTTTGTAAAAACTTTTATACATGCATATCATGGGACGCTGTTTAAAGATCGATAATTATGAATATGATACAAAAAATTCAGAAAAATCTGTCAAAGAACAGAGATGTAACGATCATTGGATAAATCATGATAAAGACAATAGGGATTATCAAACTAGACAAACTTTTTAAATCTAAATAGTGACCAGTTAAGTCCCAAAAACCATAACTAACAGAGTATATAATATCCTTCTTATTCAAGAAAATTACTTTTTAAATTATTCGCTCATAAATAACTTTAGATATAAATTCGTAGGGTTAAAGATATACTAACTGTATTGGTAATAGAAATGATTAGACAACCGATAGTAACAGTCGTGGCACATGTTGACCATGGCAAAACAACCTTGCTTGATTATATCAGACATACGACTGTCGCCGCAAAAGAGGCTGGAGCCATTACGCAGAACATAGGGACAACACAAGTTCCTGTCGAAACAATTAAAAAACTATGTGGTCCACTACTCGAGAGATTCAATATTAAAATAGAAATACCTGGTCTGCTTTTCATCGACACGCCGGGCCACGCAAGTTTTGTTGGCATGCGCGAGCGTGGCGGCTCAATAGCAGATATCGCTGTTCTACTCATAGACATAAACGAGGGAGTAAAACCACAAACAGAAGAAAGTATAGAAATACTGAAAAGAACAAAAACACCTTTTGTTGTGGCCCTAAACAAAATAGACAAGATACGCGGCTGGGAAAATAGGGATGTGTGCTTCTTGAATAACTATCCTAGCCAAACAGACGAGGTCAAAGCGATCTTCGAGGAAATGTTCTATAGAGTAGTGGGAGACCTTTCTAAGTATGGGTTCGACGCTGAGAGATTCGATAGAATAGAAGACTTTACAAAAAAGCTTGCTATTGTTCCAATATCTGCAAAGACAGGTGAAGGCGTTCCTGAGCTGCTGACAATACTTACCGGATTAGCGCAGCAATATCTCAAAAACAGACTCACTGTCGGTGAGAAATGCAAAGGTCTTATTCTTGAGGTCAAAGAAGTTCGCGGTCTCGGAACGACGATAGACACGGTAATCCATGACGGCTCTGCGAAAAAGAATGACTATTTGGTTATCGCTGGAAATGAACCTATTGTAACAAAAATAAAGGCTCTGCTTGTGCCAGAGCCACTAAGAGATATAAGAGCAGAACGTAAGTTCAAACCCATAGACAAGGTGGAAGCAGCTATGGGTGTAAAGATAGTTGCTCCCGGGCTGGATAAGGCTATAGCCGGTTCAGAATTCATGATAGTCTCAACAGAAGAAGAGGCAAAGACTATTGCGAACGACATGAAAAAAGAGCTGAAAGAAATCAAAACAGAAGAAGAAGGCCTCATTCTCAAAGCCAGCACCATAGGTGGACTGGAAGCTCTTGTTCATATATTTGACGGTTATCCGATAAAAAGAGCCAATATAGGAGATATAACAAAAAAAGACATAATAGATGCTGAAGCTAACAAAGACGAATTTCTGCGCGTTGTTGTTGGCTTTGATGTTTCCGCGACAGACGATGCTGTACAGATGGCTAAGGATAAAAAGATAAAGATTCTCGACTCCGACATAATATACAGGCTGAAGGAGGGATACGAAGAGTTCAGAAAAGAGAAGGAGAAAGAAATCAAAGAAAGGGAGATAGAAGGTATCACACGGCCAGCTAAATTCAAGATTCTTCCCGGCTGTGTTTTCCGCGCAAGCAACCCTGCAATAGTAGGCTGTGAAGTCCTTGGTGGGTTGGTGAGGGCTGGTGCAAAGGTTGTGAAACAGGATGATGAAAATATAACCGGAGAAATAAAGCAGATACAGTCAGAAGGCAAAAATGTTGATGAGGCAAAGGTGGGTGACAATGTCGCAATATCGCTCATAGGTATTAGCGTTGGGCGACATGTCAAGGAAGGAGATATATTTATCACGGATTTGACCAGCGAAGAGTACAAAACGCTTAAAAAATATAAGGACTTACTGAGCGAGTCAGAAAAAGCAACACTGGAAGAAATCAGGAACATAAAGCAGGCCAAGGACAAGTTCTGGGGCGTTTGATGTGCCAAAACCAATTTTCGTTGTGCAAAAACATCGCGCGACACATTTGCATTATGACCTTCGTTTGGAGATGGATGGCGTCCTGAAAAGCTGGGCTGTGCCTAAAACCCCTCCAAGGTCAACAGGCACCAAGCGCTTGGCCATACAAGTGGATGACCATGACCTGAGCTATGCGAACTTTGAAGGAACGATATCAGAGGGTTATGGTGCAGGCACAGTAGAAATCTGGGACAAAGGAAGTTATGAATTGATAGAGAAAACGAAGGACAAACTCGTTTTCAGACTCGCTGGCGAGAAGCTGAAAGGCCTCTATTGCCTGATACGCTTCAAAAAGGCCGGAACAAAGACGTGGCTGTTTTTCAAAAAGCAAATAACAAGTAGTAGTAACGGCTGAAGTTATCGTTTAAGCCCGCGTCAGCGAGATTTCCTAATTTTGCACATTCACTTGCGTTTGAACAAGTGCTATCCAAGGGCTTGATTCTGGGGCACCCTCATAAGTTGCTGACACACCTATTCCATAAACTCCATTCTCTACTTTTGTTGTATCCAATAAAATTTCTTGACCAATAGATGGCTCTTCTATCCATTGAATAATGACATTTGGATCACTATACAAATCTCCTTTAAATCCCTGTGGTGCCAATGAAACAAGTATCTTTGTGGTTTTAGTTGGAATATTTTGTAAGGTCACCGTTATTACCCCGCTGACTTTTTTATCTTCTGTGGGCGATATTTTTACTTTAAGGCCGTTGTTTTCCAGATTAATTTCTGTTTTCGGTTGTTGTATCTCTTGGTCTTGTCTTTCTTGGTAAGTCCCCTGTCCACTTTGTTGAACGCAGCCACTTATAAGAATTATCCCGATTATTGCTAAAACCAAAATTCCAATACCAACATGTCCAGGTTTCATAAATTAAAAATTTAATTTAATTATTTAAATGTTTTTTTCGAGAACGAGTCCGCTTATAACAACAGATTTCTGACAAACTTTGTTGATCGCTCTTGGACTGTTTGATTCCTTATTCAGATTTAGATTTTATGAATTCGCCAACAATAAGTTTACAAAATCCAATATGAAATATGTCGGAATTCAAAAAATTTTAAGACGTAGAAAAACAAGAAGACCTGACCACATAAAAAACAAACAGAAAAAAATAAACAGCGAAACAAAAAAACTGGTTAACCTTGATCAGTTTTTGTTTTCCCACCGCCAGTTATGAACATCACCGCGAACGCCACGACCAAGACCATGAATATTGCTGCCATAGTTTCATCTGTGAGCTTGATTCCTGCGATCGAAGGTCCTCCTACTGCCAAGAAGAGTAAGACAGCTATAATCAACGCGGCAAGGCCCCACATGTTCTTGTCGCCAATACTTTCTGGCTTCCAGCCGAGCATTCCGAGGAAAAGCAGAAACACCAGTATGCCACCGAATATTATTGAACTTCCACCGAAGATGTTAATGAAGAACTTACCGACAGCATCACCAGCATAGCCTGTCACAAAAAATGCAAATATAAGAGCAATAAGGCCGTTGATGTTTTTGGCGTCTTTACCAAAGATTGCCGTCTTCTGCAGAATTGCGTAGACTATCGCAAACACGAGCAACCATGGTAGCACGAAACCATAGAAACCCATGTTGTTAAGATTTTGGATTAATGTCCCAAATATTCCTAAAGGCATTTTTCAACCTCCTATGAGTATTCAACATTCCTTATGATTATTATATGCAGTTTACCTTTTTATAAATGTGTGATTGTTCAGACAGGCGTTTAATCTGGCTCATTCGGATTTGATGTTCTTCGTGGTTCGCTGCTCTGCCTAGACCAAGCCAGCCAAAACATTATCAATACGACAACTATGCCTATTACCCATAGGGTGTCCTCCGATGCGAAATCAGCCGGGAGGTATGCCTCTATATCACTCCATGTTACAGAAAGCACGATTAAGAGCAGTGTCAACACGCCGAGCACCGGAAGAGGAGCACCTTTTGTCTTTTTTCGCATCTCGTTCACAAGATAAATGAAAAATAATATTATGAGTATTACAGTCGCGATAGGCATTACTGTGTAGAGTATTGTAACATACGGTTCATACAAAATAGAAAAAATAGCAAACACTAATGCGATGACGGTAATAACATTTGTATTTTTCTTGCCTTGTGCGTCAGTAAAAACACCTGTGATTATCAGTAGGCCATAAACAACGGCAAACGTGAATAAGAATGATGCCATGTAGGGTATCAATTCTGGGTCAATGAATTCCAGAGCCATGCTAATATTTTGGGCTCGAACTATTTAAAAATTTCTTGGTTAAAATCCTGGTGTGACTCAAAATCATAAAATGTTCAGCCTGGGCACTCATTTAAGCCCTTATTTAAATCTGGCTTGGGCATTGTGTGCTTGCCAATTTAGGCAACAAGCTAAGAAATTTGCGAGGAGGTTACAGAAAATTCGCTTTCTGAACTACTGGAAGATTTTCCTGTGCTTCTCTTTATTTCGTGGACCATAGAAGAAAGCTCTTCTATGTTTTTTGTTAAGGATGGTAAAAGCTGTTTGAAAGCCTTTTCAATGCCTCCAATACGCGCATCTATATCGTCAATTCGTTGCTCTAGTGCCTCAATTTCTTTTTTCATTTTTGGTTGTTCTACCTTTGCGATTTTCTCATTGATTTTTCCTTCAAAGTCAAGCATAGACTGCTTGATGGCATCTATATCTTCATTTACTTTTTTAAATTCATTTTCAAGTTTTTCCCACTTTTCATTTACAACGCCTTCTATCAATTCTTCTATCGCCAACTGAGGAGAAAACTCCATTGATGTTTCTGTTTCAGGCAGATCTGGTAAAGATGGCTGAGGCACAGTCTGTAAGGCACCCTCTTCAAACCCGGCGGGAGGCATTATCTCTGGTGCAAATTCCCCTTCACCAAGACCTTCCTCACCATATCCAAAATCTTCCGATGACTGCTCAAACTCATTTGGCATATCAAATGTATCTCCGTATTCTTGACCGTACCCGCCCGCATTAACAGGCTGTTCTTGTGGAGGTTGATACTGCTGCTCGTAGGGGGGCTGTGCATACGCTTGTTGTCCTCTGGGCGGTCCCCCCGAAACCGGTTGGTTAGGATTATTATCTTTTATAACGCCCTGCCGTATTGCTTCAAGCATTCCCCTTTCTATGTCCTGAAAAGAATATCCTTCTGCCTTAAGCTTCTTGATGATGTCTTTTTCTCCCATTCTTTGCGCACTTAGTTCGCGTATTCTCCCAAGCGCATTTTTCTTGGTCTTATCTTTTTTGCCAAAAAGAAACACATAACCCACCTCATAAATCGTTAATTATAAACTTATAATTCTCCTTTCCATCTTTCATAAGGGCTCTATATGGCTGTAGTATATTCCGCTCATCTGGATTGTTTCTATATGGATGTCTCCATCAATCTATCTCATTCCCAACTTTCTCTCAAGTTCATCTCTGGTCACAAACTGTTGTCCAATCGGGCTCAATAGATTCATAGCATTCTCTAGCTCGTTGAGCTGTTTTTTTGTTGCTGTCTTTTCCAGCTTGTCGAAAATCTTCTCAACACTATTTTCTATCTTGGTCAGCCTATCATTTAAAGATTTTATTTTTTCCTCTAAGCCAGAAAACCTTTCCTTATACTGCGAGTTGTGCTTAATTGCAAGTTGCTCTAAAGAACCAAGTCTGGATTCTATCGTTTCTACTCGTTGCTCCACCATCCGCAGACGTCTATTGTTGCGGTTTGCCCTCCTGACAAGCTCCTGTATGATAAGACCTGTTTCGTTCTCCCTGGCCATATAATTCATTTGTGTTCAAGTAGTATTTATAACTTTTTCTAGGAATAGAAAAAATCTTTTTATTGGAGCTAATTATAATAAATAGTTAGTGATTAAATGGTCTGCGATTACACCTATGATGACGAAACAGGGAAGATAAGAGTTAACTGCCTCGGCTGTGTTTATGGCTCTAGCATAGAAGACTTCGATGTGTGCATGGCCACAACCATAAACAAACTCATTGAGGTAAAAAAAGCGACGGGCATCGTACTTGCCGAAACGCGAGAGTATGAATACGATTTCTCTGATGTTAAAATGCTGATGGAGATAGCAAATGTTGTTGAAAGAATAGCAAGAGAAAAGATTGTAAGGATAGATAACATAACACCCGGTAAATGTGAGAAATGCGTACCTGAAAGATACATGTTTCTTCAGAATAATGTTACATTGATAAGATATGATCCTGTCAAAGCTTATAAAAACCTTGTCCGGGAGCTTCGACACGTTAAAATAAAGATGAAAAAAATGCCTGAAGAATGTGTTCGATGCTCTGATTATTATATCAAACATGCACTCGAGCCCATCATTAATATGCTCAGCAAATGCACGTTGATAAAACTGGCTGAAAAAATAGGATACAAAGACCGTTCTTTTTATAGAGAAGTTTTTCACCCGAGCATTCGACCGAATTTTATGTACACAAAATACATCTCATTACCCCCGGCAAATGCGGAGACTGTTGACAAATACGATGTCGGGGATACAAAGGTTGAGATATATAAACTGCCTTCAAAAGTCAGATACTATTATCACGTCATACCACCTGAATTTAGGTTGTCCGAAGATGAATATTCGTTACTGGACGCGGCGCGACGCTATCTCGGTGCGCACAAACCAAAAGAAATGGAATTGGCAGAGCCTGAGAAAATCCGGGAAAACTTCTACAATATAGGCATAGACCTGCTCAGGGACATGGCTGAAAGAAGCAACCTATCTCTGAGCGAGAAAAGGATAGAAAAACTGGCAAACATCTTAACAAGATACACCGCCGGGTTCGGTATTCTTGAACTTCTCCTTGCTGACGAACATATCCAAGACATATCCATAAATGCACCTGTTGGAAAGGTACCAATATTCGTTTTTCATTCTGACTTCGAAGAATGTGAAACCAATCTTGTGCCAAGCCGAGATGATGCCGAGTCGTGGGCAACACGATTTCGTCTGCAATCTGGCCGACCTTTGGATGAAGCAAACCCCGTGCTAGACACGGAAATGGATGTGCCTGGTGCGCGTGCAAGAGTAGCTGCCATTACTCGTACGCTTTCTCCAGATGGCCTTGGCTTCGCAATTAGAAGGCATAGAGATAAACCGTGGACATTCCCGCTTTTCATAGACAATCGGATGATGAACTCGCTCGCTGGTGGGCTTTTGTGGTTTCTCATAGACGGCGCGCGGACAATGTTGATAGCAGGCACGCGTTCCAGCGGTAAGTCCAGCCTACTCGGTTCACTTATGTTACAAATTATGCCTAGTCTTAGAATTATAACAGTAGAAGATACATTGGAACTGCCTGTTGTCAGACTGATGCAACTTGGTTATAATATTGAACGATTGAAATCGAGATCTGTTATAACAAGAATAGAAACAGAGATATCTGCTGATGAGGCATTGCGTACGGCTCTGAGACTTGGAGACTCATGCCTAATCATAGGCGAGGTTAGAAGTCTTGAAGCACGAGCCTTGTACGAGGCTATGCGAATTGGTGCTCTGGCCAATGTCGTGGCTGGTACTATACACGGCGACTCTCCCTACGGCGTATTTGATAGGGTTGTCAATGACCTTGGTGTGCCAAAAACGAGTTTCAAAGCCACTGACATTGTTGTTATCGCAAACAGGCTCAAGAGTGCAGACGGTCTGCACACATTCAGAAGAATGATCAGCATAACTGAGGTACGCAAGCATTGGAAAGACGACCCAAGCGCAGAGGGCGGCTTCGTGGACTTGATGCAATATTCTTCGAAAGATGATACACTAAAACCAAGCGAAACTCTGCTTACTGGAGAGAGTGTGATACTAAATGATATAGCCAATCGCGTGAGGGAATGGAAAGGTGATTGGGATGCTGTTTGGGGTAACATAAATCTGCGCGCAAAAATTTTACAGACCATTGTCGATGTCGCAAGACAGACAAAAGATAAAAGTATACTAGAAGCGCCCACTGTTCTTGACTCGAATAATCAGTTCCACATAATAAGCGAATCCGTTAAGAGAGAAATCGATGTGCTAGATGAAAAAATCATATATGAAAGATGGTTTGATTGGTTCAAGAAAACCTATGTGAAAAAGCCTGGCTTGATATAAGACGCATAATGTTATTAGACAATAGAAGGTTTTAATGTTATTAGGTATTTTAGATGAGTATCGACTTAAACAAATCGTGTAAGAAAGTGAACTAAAATGTTTGATTGGCTCAAAAAGTTATTTAGAGGGCATATAACAAAAAAGAAAACTTTAAAGGAGGAAATTCTAGAACAGTATCAAACTGTTTCGATGCCGACTGCAACGGCAGAAAAACCAGACATAAGTTCTCTGCAATATAGAATATTCAAAGAGGAGGAAACCTGGAAAACTTTACCAAGGACAACTTATGAAAAGCTCTGCAACAAAGCTGAAAAAATACTGAGAATCGAACCAGATGAAAAAAGCAGAGCAAAGCTTCAAAAGTCCATTGACTTCTGCCATCTTAACATAACCCCAGAAGGCGTGGTATCGCTCAGCATTCTTATAGTGTTATTCTCGACTATGATAACATTTTTCTTCATTCTGCTCGGTATGTTTACGCCACTGCCCGGTATAAGCCCTGGTAATGCTATCCTAGTATTTCTCATTGTGCTACCATTCGCTTATTACATGTATCTTTATCCTGTTCATCTTGAAAAGCGCTTCCGAATAAAGGCAGGCTCAGAAATAGTGATGCTTGTCTTGTACATGTCCATATACATGCGAAATTCTCCAAACATGGAATCTGCATTGAGCTTTGCGGCGAAAAATCTTAGCGGACCGCTTTCTTATGATATAAGAAAGTTGTTGTGGGACATTGAAGTTGGCAAGTATAATAGCATAGATGAAGCTCTCACAGATTATTTAGAAAAGTGGAAAGATGATAAAGACTTTGTCGAGGCTATGCAGATTCTTAGCACGAGCCTCACACAGACAGAGAATAGAAGGATAAATATGCTTGACGAAGCTATTAATGTGATACTCGACGGCACGCGCGAGAAAGCAAGAGAATATAACTTGTCACTAAAGATGCCGGTGATGATGATACATGCACTTGGTGTGCTATTACCTATCATGGGTATGGTCATGTTTCCTGTTGTCGCGATATTTCTCTCAGATGTAATCAAGCCAATGGCGCTCTTTGTTGGCTATGATATTGTTTTGCCGCTACTACTATTCTTTTTCATAACCAACACGCTCGAAATGCGACCGGTAACATTCAGTAATATCAATATTTCGTCAAATCCGAACCTACCGCCTAAAGGAAAATTTGCTCTCAGCACAAAGGATGGTGTGCTTTTCGTACCTGCCTGGATACCTGCGCTTGTTCTGGGAACCGTCTTGTGCTTTATGGGTATTGTTGGTTTTACCACATCTGGCGGAGAACTTGGACCATCTGTCGTCTTGATATCTGGGGTGGCTGTGGCATTGGGAATATATTATTACCTTATATCTTTTCAGGCTATCAAGATCCGCAACGAAATCAAGCAGATGGAAAAAGAATTTTCCGAAGCTTTGTTCCAGCTTGCCAACCGAACAGCAAGCGGCCTGCCAACTGAGGTTGCTGTAGAGCGTTCTGCCAAGAGTATCGGCTCGCTTCAAATACAAAAAATGTTCAAAATTGTCGTCAATAATATGAAAAAGATGGGCATGACCTTCGAGCAGGCATTCTTTGACAAAAATCATGGGGCTTTAAGATACTTCCACTCTGACTTGATAAGATCCATAATAAAAGTTGTCGTCGACTCCAGCAAAAAGGGAGTGCAAATCGCTGGCTTGTCAATGCTGGCAATATCTCGTTATCTTCGTGGTATCTACAGAACAGACCGAGAAGTTTCTACGGAGCTCAATGATGTTGTTAGCTCATTAAAGTTTCAGATATTTTTCTTGACGCCATTTATATGCGGCATAGTCGTAACTATGGCAACGATAATTATAAACATACTGGCCACGCTTGGCGAGCAGATACAAAACATACAAACAGGTGGTTTCGGAACCGTACTGGACATGTGGGGCAACGTGCCGATAACACCGGGTGCATTTCAGCTCATTGTCGGCATATATTTTATAGAAACAGCTGTGTTATTATCGATGTTTATAAACGGCATAGAAAACGGAGAAGATGACATAAGCAGGCATAATCTCATGGGGAAATCTTTATTAGTGGGCCTTCTGATATATATTATAGCCCTTTTTGGCACGCTCAGCATCTTCGGACCGCTGACGTATATGATAATAAGCTAGGAGGAAATAGGCAATAGGTGAAGACCAGAATGCAATACATTTGGAAGATTTTGTTTATTTTTATCCTAGGAATATTGGTGATGACAATCTTGACTGGGGTAATATGGAGCCAGAAAGAGAATTTTGTCCCAATAATAAAATTAATATTGAAATAAGGTGATGGTATGGATAAAATGATTTTGATTACAACAATATTCGCAATTGCTGTATCTGCAGTTCTTATCACATTCTTCCTTAAGGGTGGGTTTTCCGAGATACTCAAGCTTATGTTTAGCCTTCCGGCTATGCTGGTGAGCACCATCGCCAAAATGTTGAATCCATTCTGATGGTTATGATGAAAGGCGTGACAACTAATACAGCACTAATGGTTTTCTCGATAATATTTATTCTAGCTCTGGGACTTCTGCTTGTGAATAATGTCACCAAAAAAGCAGAAGAAACACGAACAAACCTATTTTCTCCTGGCGTTCAAAAAAATTTTGACATCTACAACACATCTGAACCTGAATTGACTTATGAAAACGGTCAGTTCCATTTTAGTGTGGAGGCAAAAACAAGAGAAGGAAGACGCATTGACCTCATAGTTATAATAGAAGCAATAGACTATTCCAATCTAGAAAACTATGTATGCAATATCAAAAAAATAGACAATTTCCTGGAAGGTGACATAGAGATTTCATTAGTAGCAGAAAAAAAGGATTATGTGGTAAAAGTTTCGTTTTGGGACGATAGCGATTGTCTGGAAAGGGTTTACGAATCGTTCAAGAGCAACGGCTGCTCAAAAGAAACATCAGCTCTTGATATAGGACTGACGTGCGGAGAGAGCTTCTTGGGTCAGGTAAAACAAACCTTTTCAACAGATGAATAATATGAACAAAGTCGCAAGAATAGTGATAATGGTATTTTTTCTAGTAATAGTAATAATGTTTGGGATTCTTGTACTTAAAAAAATGCAGGGAGACATGGAGCAACAACACTCGTTGTTAACAATACTTTTCTATAATCTGACTTCAATATTCAAAAAGGGATAGAATGGAAAAAGAACTCATAATAAAACTGGTTATTCTCATAGTAGTTATAGCTATTATACTTTTACTTCACAAAGACATAGTAAGCACGGTCGATAACTTCCTAAAAGGTCTCCCGGGGTGATAAAATGGGTAGAAAAGCAATGATAGATATACCATACAGAATGCTACTTGGAATAATTCTCCTCGCATTTATCTTATATATAATATATGTTGTGATTCTTGGTTATAATTATCAGGTCCAAAAAAGGCTGGCAATAGCGTCTGCACAGGACATAGCAGATGCGATGAACTTTGCATGCATGACAGGAAAAGATGTCGATGTTAAGGTCAACATGCCAGAAAAGGTTCCAGACAGGTCTTTCCTAAAACAATATTTCAGCTCTGTGCAAGACCCTCAGTTCATCCTTTACTACGAGGCGTTCCCAGAAGGAGAAGACCTCGCGTGGTCCAACTACATAGGAATTTCAATGGTTTTGGCTTTGGTACCGATAAAGATACCTGGCGCAGACAAGGTTGGTGGGATAGTAGCAAAAAAAGTTCTTGGTAAAAGCCTGTCAGAAGCAGCAGAGTCTGTTGGAAAAAAAGCTGGAAAAAAACTAGCAAGCAAACTACCAGAGTTGGCAGCATCAAGAGTTAAAGCTGCTTTTCCTAATATAATTAAAAGCAGCGGGCATCTCGGCACTTGGGTCGGAAAGACATTCATATACCAGAAAAGTTTATCAGCTGCTGATAGAGCCATGGACAAGTTTAGCGTGTGCTCACCACAATCGTTATGCCTCAAAACCAAGGATGAAAAAATAGTCTTTCCGTTGGATGAGTGTAAAAAAAGAGGCATAATGTATGTGGAACTTAGCAAGGGAGCCTCTATACACGACACATTTGATTGGGGGACTGTGAAAGACTTTTTTTCTGTTGGTGTAGATAAATCCTTTTATCTGGCAAGCCCATGCAAGGCACGGTTCAGAATTTATCACGCTACTTGTAAATGTTCTGATGTGAAGGAAGAACCGGTTTATTTCTATGATGAGAAAAATGACACGCTTAGGTGGATAGCCAATAGAACGGTGTGTGAAAAATCTACTCTTGGGAGACTTAAAGGGTCGGAAGAAATTCCATGCCTAAAAGTAAAGATATATAAGGAAGATATAACTAACGAAACTGGGGATAATTTTTGCTACACATCACCGCAAGGAGCAAAATATATAGCTGATGCACTAATAGTACTGGCAGAAATAGGTGCTGATATAGTAACCGCCGGGTCGGCTACTATCGTTACTAGGACTGCATCCAATGTTGGTATGTCATGGCTGGAAACCAGATGGGCCTGGCCAAGACATCCGTTTGACTGAATTTTGTGGTTGTGAATTATGAAAGGTATAATATCGCTCAAGTATTTAGTTCTCAGTGTTATCATAGGGCTCATTGTCGGCATAACCCTCGTCTTGACTCTGACAGAGTTTTCATCAATGATGGTAGACAAAAGTATTCAGATGAGCGCGCATTGGCAGAGCAATACTATCGCAAGCGTTATAAATTCTCTTGAATCTTCAAGCTATCCAATAAGTGCAAACATAAAACTGCCGCAGGGAACATGCTCAATAGAACTTGGTGAGAATTATGTTACTGTGAAAACAGAAGAAAAAAAAGATAACTATTATCAAACATATTTTATTAGCAGAATTCCAGTAGAGCCTACTAATTTCACATGCGAAAAAGATAAAGAAAAAATTATAGTTTTTGAAAAAAAGGATGATAAAATTGAAACACACCAAAGGCCAGCTTGATGCTCCATCAGATTTAGTTATATTTACTTTAATCATAGCTGTATTTTTCACTTCGATATACTCTGTTTTCACATCTTATTCAGAAATCCGAATAGAAGTATCTGAAAAGGAGATATCGAGAACGGCTATCCAGCTTACTGAAAATATTTTATCGTCTAACCTAACATATAAAAAATCCATATTTGACAAGAACCAGCTGGATAAATATCAGGACACAAATATAGAACCTGTAAAGCTTTGTTCTTATGCCTACCTTGTCGAGATAACCGATTTGACGAACAACAACACGTGGTCTTTTGGCTACAAAGACGCTGAAGGAGAAAACGGAGCTACATATCCCGTCTCTATTAGATACGAAGACCACTTTGCGCCTGCAGAAATGAAAATATTTCTGAAAACAGGCAACATAATAAAGGCTTTTTGTAAAATTAATGGCACAGAAGCAAAAATACCTTGCTATAATCCAAAAGGTGGAAATGTCTGCATCTTCACCGTCACAAAAGAAGGAGAAAATACATGCATATCTGGAAAATCTAAAAAAGTTTGTAGGAGATTTGGTGAGCTATGAGAAAAGGCCAAATGGAAAAACTGGTAACCGCGCTTTTTGTAATAATTATTATGATTGTTGCAGGACTATTCCTGACATTTTTCTTAAAAGGCGCTAAAATAGTCAAGTGGCTACCAAGTAAAATAAAAGGCGGTAGTAGTCAACCAATCGTTATAAAGGCTCCTGTAGAAACAGAAACCTTCATAAACAGACCTTATCTTATTGCAGATAGCATAACCAACCTCGATTACAACGGCCGTCGTGGGATAGATTATTTCTACGATATTTGGCTTGGCAACAAAACAGATGAAGACTTCAAGAATTTCTTAAAGGACTTTCTTGACAGATATAACTTTCACTATATTGTTTACATAAAAGAAGGTGACGAAGAAAGAACGATAATAAGCAAATTGAACGTCGATATTGAGAGGTTGGAAAGCTTTAAGGCAGAAACACCGCTGCTCTATAAAAACAGAGTTGGAAGACTGGTGGTAGAGGTTATTACATGAGAAGAAAAAAAGGATTGATCCCGTTAAGTTATATTATGTTGGCATTTGGTGTGGTTTTTCTAAGTCTGTTTACCTATGCTGTCTATAAACTTGGTCAGACGCACGAGCATTTACTGACATTTAGAGAGGTTGAAATCCTGACAGTTAAAAACACCTTTTACCTTGCTAAAGAATCGCTCGACAAAACATGGTCGTTGAGCACGGTGCAGAACATTTTTGAAGCGCTTGAAAATGGGCTTGGTCATGAATATTGGTATATACAAGGCAGTGAGTTCAGGCCGACAAAAGAGGTTATGGAAGAGTATGTCAGAAGGAACATGAAAACGTTTTTCAGCATAAAAAGGTACATGATTGTCAACGGCGTGAATGTTACGATAGGTAAAATAACACTGAAAAACATGACCTTTTCTGATTCTGATATGTTCGTGTCATTAGAATATGAGTTGTCTGTTCACACATCTGGCGCAGATGTGACCAAGATTTTTGAATTTAATAAAAGCGTATCTGTTAGGCTTGATGAACTCAGAAAGGCTGGTCTGTGCGTTCTGGACCATCGTGGAGACGTGGGTAGTATGAAATCCTGTGCCAACGATTGTGTGGATATCAACATAGATGAAGAGGAAGAATACTATGAAGTGAACATAGCCGAGAAAGAGGCGCGACACAATTACATAAGCAAAGACGGGAGCATAAGAAAGAAACCGTTCACGCTAAAGTTTAAAATAGAGAAATGATGATATATTTATTTAATAAGATAAAGAGGGTGATATAATGAAAAAAGGGATATCGCTAGCGATAAATCAATTAATTCTGCTAATAATAGCTGTTGTCGTTCTTCTCGTAGCGCTGGGAATTATTTATGGACAAACGCCAGGTATAAATGAAATAAAAGCCAACCAGCAACGAATAAGCTTGTGCAACGCGTACGTTAAGAGTGACCCGAAATGCGAAGATGTTGACCAAGTTGAAGATGAGGTTACCGAAAAGTTGGCCAATGTCTGCCAACAGCTGAAATATCCCGGTTGCAGCGGTTCGCTTACCGTGGAGTGCGTGAAAAAGTGCTGTGATATTGCCTGCCCAGGCACCAAGTGAACACTTTAAAAAACTTTTGCCCATAGGTATAATTAATTGAACAGCAAAATCAATGAAATAGGGGGTAAGAAAATGGCAGAAGAAGCATCAAAAAAGGCAGACGATAACACCGTTTTCATTGGAAAGAAACCAAGCATGTCTTATGTCCTTGCAGCAGTAACGCAATTTGGTGATGGCCAAAAAGAAATTTATTTGAAGGCCAGAGGAAGATCAATTAGCAAGGCAGTGGATGTCGCGGAAATCGTCAAAAACAAATTTGTTCCGGAAGCAAAAATAAAAAGCATTGAAACAGGAACAGATCAAATAGAAAACGAGAACAAAGAAAAGGTGAATGTCTCCACGATAACTATAACCCTTGCCAAGGAGTAGGCAAGGCTTTTTATTCTTTCTTTTTTGCTTTGCGACTTTTTCTCTTTTTTCTGGTATTGATAAATGATGAAAATAAGACAGAAGATAAGAATTCACACAATAAAATTTTTGTTTTCACTAAACAAAAATTTTAAATACCAGGTCCGTCAATATTTTATTGAAACGTTCAGGAGGTTCTTGAAATGAAAAAAGGTGTTTCTCTACCTATAAACATGATTATAATAATGATAATAGCTGTGTTGGCTCTGTTGGTCATTCTAGCATTTTTCATGCCCGGTTGGTTTAAACAGACAGGAACAATAGATGTAGAGACCGCGTTCACAAAAGGCTGTAACAGCTTATCAATACTACATAACTGCGACCCTGACACGGTTGAAGACATAATAATCCCGGGATTTGATCATGACAGAAATGGTGAGCCCGATTCCCTGTATGAGGTTTGTCAGCTTAAAGCAGCTATTTCAACACATGAAGACTGTGCCCATTTGTGCCCGCAGTGCAAACCATTAAACATGACGCGATAGAACAGAGTGGCAAAAACCAATACTCTATGTTATTTCTCAAGATATTCTGGGTATCAGTATAGTATTTATAATGCCAATTGTAGAAGCATAAAACTCGAGATTTTCCCTTCCGGAACATCACATTAAGATATCGTCCTCGCTTCACTCCTCAGCCCCTTGCACTTTTCTCGCCTTCGGTTCGGGTTACTTGACAACGGTTTAATCTAGCTCTTAATCCACCGATCGAGCGAAGATTCTCGCTTGAGTCCCGTTATTCTCTCTATAACTTTGTTCACCCTATCTTCTGAAAAATCATGCTCGTCAACGAGTAGTTTCTTGATTTCGCCCTCGTCCGGCTTTCCAAATGTTATCTCAACTTCCTTTACTGGGGGGTTTTTGAAGAAATTGAATATTTTTTCTATATCCACATCGAATTTCCATTCTATGTTCTCTACGAGCTTCTCAAGAGTTGGATATTTCTTGACAAGCTGAAGTGCCTTGACAGGACCTATTCCCTCTACACCAGAAGGATTATAATCTGTACCAACAAGTATACCAAGCAATATTAACTGATCCCTTTTAATGCCAAGGTAGTTCAAGGTTTTCTTTAGATCAATCAACTGCGGCTTAATTTGAACATAAGAAGAGCCTCGCTTTTTCTTGCCTGATATGGAAAGATTTGTAATAAGTCTCGGTGCTCCGAAAAGTAGAGAATCGTAATCTTGGCTGGCAGATGCCCAAGCCTGCCCCTGTTGAACAAGAAAAGCTGCCTCTGCCTCGCCTTCTGATGGTGCGTTAACAACTGGTATGCCCATAGCCTGTAAAAGCATTTTGGACTCCTTTATCATCTCGTCTGTCAGTGATGCCGCTTGCTGTGCATATTTTCTCGCTTCTACAAAATCCCCCCTTTCTTTGGCTTCTTCCATCCTTTTATGAGCTTCTGCTCTTCTTTCCCGGCGCTGGTTAATCTCCCTGTTCTTGAAGATGGGTGGCTCGCCATCAAAAACAAATATCGGTTTTATCCCTGCCTCCATAAACTTGGCTGTTCGATAGAATAAACCTGACAAATGAGAAGTAATCCTGCCATTAGAGTCCATCAATGGTGTGCCATCATATTGCCTTATAGTTGTGAGGAACTGAAAAATAGTATTAAACGCATCTATTGCAAGCCTTCGGCCGAGAAGGTCTTTTATTTCTATCTCTTCTGACTCGACCAGGCGCGATATCTGAACACCCATACAAATAATTACCCGGTTAAATTGATAAAACTTTGCGCAAGTTTGTTCTTGCACCTATTTGCATGCATAACAGGTACAAGACATGTTTACTTCTTAGTTCACTCTCAATCGAGGAGTGGACACTCATCTTTCGTTCGCATGCGTCTTTCGTTGTGGCACTTACTCTAAACTTCTGATTACGTGATTTGAATCATATCAAGGTGACGGACTCGGTTTCAACTGATGCAACACCTTCTATCTCTGACAAGGCATTTTCTAAATCATCTGTTCCGCCCTTGTCTGGCGCACGAACAACCATAACCTCCAGCGCCTTCAGACCAAAACCTATGTCCTTCTCTACGATTTGTTTTGGGTTAACCTTTTCTTCTATATCCTTTTTTATCTTTTCTATATCTTGTTCAGGACCATCAGGCATAACTTTCAGTTTTATTGCAACGTCTCCCATGTTCAAACCTCCTTTGCTTCGCAAGTTTTTATAAATCTAGCAATATCCTCAATCACCGAGATTTTTGAAATTTCAGAAGGGATCGTATCTGTTGCCAAGAACATATCTGCTCCCGCAGTTCTGACCTTCTCGATACAATCACCAGATAAAATTGGGTGGACAACAGCTATAATGATTTTTTTCGGCTGATGCTTTTTAACTATATTGATGGCGTTGACAAGCGTTCCACCACTTGATGCTATATCATCTACTATAATAACATCTCTTCCGCTCGTGTCGACAGAAAGCGTTTCTTCTGTCTGCACCTCACCACTATTCCTGTCTCTGTGTTTTTCTAGGAACGTATATTCACCAGAACCAAGGATATCAACAATTTCCTTTGCCCATGCTCCTGATTTTTTGTCCGGTCCGATAACAACCGGATTCTTCAGCCCCATTTCAACAAGATGTTTACCAATGCTTTTGAATCCAGATATGCTTGTGGCTTTAAGTCCAGGACAGAATGTTTCGATACCTGAGAAATGACAGGACACCGTAACAAGCCTGTCAATACCGGCGTGCCTCAGAAGTTCCATGATATAAGCGGCTGACAACGGTTCGCCAGGTCTGAAGATTTTGTCTTGGCGCGCGTACACCATATAAGGCATGACAAGAGTAATACTATCACAACCCAAGGATTTGATGTTTTTCGCGGTCAGGAGAATTTCTACAAGATACCTATTCGGATCAAGCGGCCTTTCCAGACGGCTCGCAAGAATCACACGACCCGGACTATTAATATTCTCTACACCAAGAATCCTTGGACGTATCTCCCCATCAGGAAATGTCTTTCTTTCAAGCTCAAAAAATTCGCAGCCCAAGTTCTCAGCTAATTTATCGGAAAATCTGTCTCTCGGGCCAATTACTATCATATAGACACCTGATTTGTATTTTCTATTGCATGGCTGTTATCAAAGATTCATAGTTTATTTTAGGCACAATCTTTTTAAATTGTTCTTCCTCTATGATTTATCAATGCCCCCATAGTGTAGCTAAGCCGGTACAAAGGTTCTACAATGGATAGCACAAGAGGTTGCGGACCTCTTAACTCGGGTTCAAACTAACCCTTTTCTTTGTAAAGAAACTTAGGTCATTCGGCTATTAAAAGAAGGGTTATGAAATTCCCGATGGGGGCACTAATCATAATCTCTTTTTTATTTTCGTGAGCCACGTCTCCAAATGAACAAAAATCGGTGAATTTTTTCCGGCAGGTATTGTCTGACATTTTTTTATCGCTTTGATTACATCTGCTTCTGAATGGGCATCCTTAAAAATAGTGTAGGCGTTGCCCACCTCACCTGAAAAATGTGCATCTGAGCCAGCGACTTGTGCTACGCGCATTTTTGCTGCGAGCCGCTTTGCCTTCGAATTTGAATAACCGAGAATACAACGAGAGTTGAAAACCTCTATACCATCAATCTCGAGTCCACGAAGTTTTTCTTCTGTGGTGTGCTGACGAAAATAGTCGAATGGGTGAGCAAAAATAGCAATGCCGCCCTGCTCATGTATCTTTTCTATGGTTTCCTCTGCTGACATGTTCCTCTTTATGACATTCTGTATGCCTAGCGCAAGTATGTGCCCATCCTTACTACTGATCTCTTCTCCTCTGATAAAAATTAGGGAACTATCCAAACGCCTCAGAAGATTCTTCGCTTCTTTCCACGCTTTTATAGTGTTATGGTCTGTTATGGCTATACCATCAAGGCCACAGCGCGCGGCTATTTTTATCAAATCCTTCACAGGCATGGAAGAGCATTTTGAGCGGTTTGTATGGATATGCAAATCGATGCGCATAGATAATAAAAAGCAAGAAAAAGTATTAAAGTATTGAAGAAAGTATTGAGAATATTCTAAGGTGTGTGAAAAGATGAATAAAAGAAAACCATTCATATCCATAATAATCCCCACATTAAATGAGGAAGGTTATATAGAAAATTGCCTGAAGTCCATAAAAAGGCAGAGCTACAAAAACTATGAGATTATAGTCACGGATGCAAAATCAAAAGATAAAACAGTAAAGATAGCGAAAAAATACGCTGACAAGGTCATTGTTTGTAAAAGGGCACATATAGGCTACCAATGTAATCAGGCGGCTAAAAAAGCAAAAGGGGAGATAATCGTAGTTTGTGGTGCTGACAGTATTCTGGATGAGAACTTTCTAGAAATAGTTGTTAACGGATTCAAGGACCAAAATATTGTGGGACTATCTTTTATACCATATCCGTCTGATTCAAATAATATATTTCATAAAATCTTATTCAAAATATCCCACATTCTTCTTTTTCTTGCAACAATTCTTAATTTTCCCACATCAACGGTGGCGCCAACATATAGAAAAGACGTTTTTGAAAAAGTGGGGGGTTATGACGAACATATAATTCCATGTGAAGACCATGCACTCGCATCTGAAATAAAGCATTATGGAAAAATAAAATTAATATATTTCCCTGTTTTTACATCTTGCAGACGACTAAAAAAAGCCGGAATCTTAAGAACATTGGTAGAATATTCTATAGGAACACTTCACTTTTTAAATGGTAAATCTTATCACAAATTCAACAATTATAGATGATTATAGATGAAACCATTCATATCCATAATAATCCCCACATTAAATGAGGAAGGTTATATAGAAAATTGCCTGAAGTCCATAAAAAGGCAGAGCTACAAAAACTATGAGATTATAGTTGTGGACGGCGGCTCTAAGGACAATACTGTAAAGATAGCGAAAAAATACGCCGACAAGGTCCTGACAGATAAAAGGAAGGGACCGGCTATTGCGAGAAACGTCGGAGCAAAACATGCAAAGGGCGAGATACTCATATTTTCTGATGCTGACGTGATTTTTCCGAAAGGCTCCTTGAGAAAAATAAAAAAGGAATTTAAAGGTCTGGGCGGAGCGGTCTGCAAACTTGATTTTTATGACGCAAGAAAAAGATATTGTATTCTACTCAATATTTTCAGCTTTTTTGTAAAAATTTCTCACAAACTTGGAATAGGGATGACAAACGGTAGCTTGTTTGTATACCGTAAAAATCTCTTCGAAAAAATGGGTGGATTCAACGAAAAACTATTAACATGTGAAGATCAAGACCTTGCAATTAGAATAGGAAAAATCTCCAGATTTGGTATGATTGATGTAAAGGTTCTGACTTCTTCTAGAAGAATAAAAAATTTTGGCTTTTGGAAATTTTTTTTAATATATCTAAAAATGTCGTTTTTTTTCATTCTAAAACATAAGTCCTATCCAAAATATTGGAGTGGCTAGCTAGTGGCCATATGATATATCTTCAGGAGTTCTTTTGTGCATCTTTTAATGTCATATGTTTCAAGTGTTTTGTCTTTGTTTTTCAAAAGTTGGTTATAAAGTCTTTTGTCTTTAGAAAGTTTTATAATCTTATCAGCAAACTCTTTATGGTTTCTTCTCGACACTAGTCCTACTTTATTTTTTTTCACAAAATCCGATATAACTGGAGCTTTTGTTACAACTAGGGGGAGACCGTGTTGCAGGGCTTCTAAAAGAACAAGACCTTGTGTGTCCGTCTCCGAGGCCATAAGAAAAATGTCAGACAGACCATATATTTCATCTAGTTTTTTATTAGAAAGATATCCTGTGAACACAACCTTTTCAGATAGTGCCTCTTCTTTGACCATTTTTTCTAGTTCTTTTTTTGCTGGACCGTCAGAAGTGATAATAAGGATTATTCCCTCTGGCACATATTTCATAGATTTTATTATAAAATCTATATTTTTCTCTTTACAAACTCTGCCGACATGAAGTAAGACAGTTTTATCGTCAAGCTTGTATTTTTTCTTCAGTCTTCTCTTATCGTATTTTTTTCTCGTTAGCCGTATTCCCGTTGGTAATATTTTGATAGGTTTTTTAAGACCGTTCTTGATAGCAACTCTTTTTATCTCTTTTGTGGGCACTATGATAATATCACAATTATTATAAAACCAGGAGGTAAATGCCCACGCCGTTTTTTTCCCTATTTCTTCAAGTTTTTCTATTTTCACAAGATATTTAGTATACTCTGATATAAGTGTGTGAAATGTACCGATTATCGGTATTCTCTTAGATTTTGCCAGCAACAACCCAGTTATACCAAGCGTGAATGGTGTATGAACATGGATAACATCGAAGTCTGTTTTATTGAATAACGAGTTAATTAAAAAGGAATGTGTTAGACCTATTCTATACTCAGGATATGGTTTAAACTGTAAAGAATCGAAACAATGGACAAACCTGTCTTTTGGCTTATATTTCGGATCTTTTGGAGCAAATATATGAACCTCGTGTCCCATTTTTCTAAGTTCACTTGTAAAGTTGTTTATAGACGTGACAACCCCATTTATTTGTGGCTCGTATGAATCTGTAAACATAGCAATTTTCATCTTCATCCCCCGAAATAGTTCAAAACCCAGTGTACACCGTAAAAGCCGGAATATGCAAGAATTAAATAAAGTATGAGTTTGCCTACGAAAACTGCCAGAAAGAATTTCTTATAGTCATATTTGAAGGCTCCCGAGAGAAGACCTATAACATCCGTGGGCAGTGGCGTGGCTGCAAATATAATTATGGTCATGAATGCACCGTACTTTTTTATCCATCGACGAGTTTGAAGAAATATCTGGATCTTCGTCTTCAGCTGCTTCGACTTTACATCATTCTTCTCTGCTCGCCTTGATACCAACCTTCTTATACCTTTCCCTATTCCGAAGCCTAACATATATCCTATCATCTCTCCTCCTGCAGCACCCAAAGCCGAAAAAAGGGCAACAAGCAGTGGATCAAGAACAGCGCCCATCGTGAACACAGTGGCAAAGCTGGGCAAAGGAAACATAATAGAAGCTGAGCCCACGAAATTGACTATAAAAAGACCGAGATAACCAAATCCTCTTATAAATGCCTGCGACCACAGCAAAAAGTCAAATGGCATAATCTAAATTATAGTGACTATTTTAAATTGTTTTGCTTGGCTAAAAGAGATGAAAGGCATTGAAAACACACTTTTTATTTATTTCTGCTTTATTATTCTTATGAAAATAGACTTTCACGTTCACACGAACTTTTCAGACGGTTTGAACTCTGTTAGGGATGTATTAAAACAGGCGGTTAAAATAGGCCTGAATGGGATGATGATAAGTGACCACGATACAGTAGAATCTTCACGATTCGCCAGGAAGATTATCAAAAGCATAGACAAAGAGTTTCTTGTGATACCTGGTGTAGAAATATCGACACCCAATGGTGATATACTGGCTATAGACGTAGATGAGGCTTTTACGGGAATGCCGCAAGAAATTATAGAAAAGATACACGAGGTTGGTGGATTAGCTGTAGCAGCTCATCCATTTGGTGGGTATTGGCCAAGACCTTTTGTAGTTGATTTCGACGACTATGATTTTGACGCTATCGAGGTATTGAACGGAGGTGTGGGTAGAATTGGAAATGAGAAAGCCATCAAATTCGCAAAGGAAAAAAATCTCCCCGGCACAGCTGGCTCAGATGCGCACATTGCATCCAGTATTGGCTCGTGCTTCACGACCATAGAGGATGCCCAAAGCGTTGAGGACATCAAAAAAGCTATTAAATCTGGCAGGGTGAGAATAGAAACTAGGATACCAGAACTTAGGGTCTTGTTAAAAGATAATGTGTAGACAAACAAAAAGTTGATACAAATGTATTCTGTTGTTGTGCCTATGTACAATGAAGCTAAACACGTTAGGATGGTACTTAGGGACCTGACCAAAAGAAGTCCTCCGGGATTGAAAGAAATAATAGTTGTCAACGATGGGTCAGTAGATAACACCTTAGAGCTGCTGAAAAAAATGAAACAGAAATATAAAAAACTGAGAGTGGTGAACCTAAGAAGAAACCACGGAAAAGGATATGCGCTCAGGGTTGGTGCCAAAAAAGCAAAAACAGAAAATATTATTTTTATTGACGGTGACGGGCAGCATCACGCATCAGAAATCAAAAGATTTCTGAAAAAGCTGAGAAACAGCGATATGGTTATAGGGCAAAGAAATTTTTCGACACTGCCTCATCGTAGGAGATTTACAAATAGATTGAGCCGGATAGCAACATATATGCTAACCGGGTTGAGATTTGGGGATATCTTATGCGGTTTCAGAGCTGTAAAGAAGCGTGCCTTCCTTTCAATGAACTTAAAAGAAGATGGATACAGAATAGAGATAGAGATGATACTAAAGGCCGTTAAGAAAAAAATGAAAATAACCTCTGTACCAGTTTCGGCGAACTACGAAAGAGGGAGCAGAATGCCTTTCAAGGAAAGCCTGAAGATAGCTGGATTTTTTATATTGAAGGTTTTGAAAGGATAGGTGTTAATTAGGTTAGAGAACGTGGTGTTGTGCGTGTTTAAACAGGTTATTGTTATAAGAAAAGATCTCAAGATGTCAAAAGGTAAAATTGCCGCGCAAGTTGCTCATGCATCTATTGGCGCCTACAGAAAAGCAGGCAGGTTGGCTAGAAAAGCATGGGAAATGACCGGAGAAAAAAAGGTTGTCTTGCGTGCAAAGTCTCTGGAAGAAATCATGACACTTAAAAGAAAGGCAGATTCTTTGAAACTTCCGAATGTTTTAATAAGAGATGCCGGGCTCACGGAAATAGAAGCAGGTACTGTTACTGCGTTAGGCATAGGTCCTGCCAGAGGTGCTAAAATTGATAAGGTTACCGGTTCGTTACCGCTGTTGGACTGATATTAAACCCGTTCGCTGCTTTCTTTCCAGAAAAGAAGATTTTATTGTAAAAGAAATACCTTTACCAGAAATAAAAAGAAAATTTATCAGATCTGGTAGCAAGATAAGAAGAATGGACGGTTCTTGGACTCTTGCACTTATAAGGAAAAAAGGCTGGAATACAATGGACTTGCAAAAGGCAGTGGCTAAAAAACTTGGCATCCCAAAGAATGATGTAACCTTTGCCGGCAACAAAGATAAAAATGCCGTGACAGAGCAATGGTTTTCTATAAAAGCAAACCAAAGAGATATAAAAAAACTAAATCTTAAGAGTGTCGATATTCTTGAAACTAGGCCATTTAACAAAAGACTTTTCCTCGGAGACCTTCTTGGAAATGAGTTTATCATTAGACTTCAGCTTAAGAAAATGACAGACATCAAGAAAATAGAAAAAAATATAAGCATAATAAAAAAACGCGGCATGCCCAACTATTTTGGACCGCAAAGATTCTCCGAGAAGAACCACATAATCGGATACTGGTTAATAAAAGACAGGAAAAAAGCACTAGCAATGATAAATAGCTCCTGTAAAAAGACATACAAAACTCTTGAGTGCGTGCCGAAAAACCTCCTCAAATTCTATATCCACGCACTTCAATCTTGGATATTCAACGAAACCATAAATAGGTGGCTCGCGGTTGAAGACAGAGCATACTACAAAGAAATATCAGTTGTTGGGTGGAAAACCACGCTTAGAAAAAATAAAATAGACGACATAATAAGGAGGGTTATGAAAAATCTCAATCTAAAAATCCAAGATTTTAAGAACTCTCACATCAAAGTAATATGCCCACGCGGGGAAAGAAGAAAAATGTTTATTAAGGTTTCTGATATTAATTATAAGTCAGGGCCGTATAACAATCTCTTGTTAAATTTTACTTTACCGAAAGGAAGTTATGCGACTGTTTTGGTTGGACAAATCACCGGAAACAAAACTGATTGGAAAGCTAAGTGATGGAAATGACGCCATTGGATATAGTATATATGATTGTCTATTTTATAATTTTGTACTGTTCAACACTATGGTTTCTCGTGTTCTTTACGAACTACAGAAGTAGCACTAGAAAAAATGTCGCCGTGAAACTACCTAGTGTGTCAATAATAGTTCCGGCTTTCAATGAAGAGAAAAACATCCGAGATTGTATAGAATCTTTATTGAATTTAGACTACCCAAGAAACCTGCTTAAGATTTATGTTGTGAACGATGGCTCGACAGACAACACAAAAAAAATATGCGAAAGATATGCGAAAAGAGGGCTTATCAGACTGATAAACCAGAAAAATCAGGGCAAAGCAGCCGCAATGAATAACGCATTGAAGTATGTAAAAACAGACTATGTTGTGTCGATGGATGCTGACTCTGTCGCGGAGAGAGAATTTCTCAGAAAAATGGTAAGATACGCTAACAAAAACGTTGGTATAATTACTCCAGCACCAAAGGTTATGAAAAAGGACAACTGGATAGAAAAAATACAATATGTTGAATATCTGTTTTCAATTTTCTTGCGAAAAGCATTTAGCTTTTTTGACTCTCAGTATGTCGCACCTGGCCCGGGTTCGATGTACAAGACTGAAATACTTAAAAAACTTGGGGGCTTTGACACGAATAGTATCGTAGAAGACATGGAAATAGCATTCAGATTTTTTGACAAAGGATATAAACTGGACAACTGTGAAAACGCGTACGTATATACGAAAACGCCAAAAAATTTCAAGGATCTGCTCAAACAGAGACTGCGATGGTACAAGGGGTATTTTCAGACGGTTGCACAATATTCTCATATGCGGCTCAATAAAAAGTTTGGAAATCTTGGTATCTTTCTTCTACCAATGAACTATGTTTGGGTTATATTAATGATATTTATTACATCCAGCTTTCTTTTTAATGTTATAAGCACGGTTATCAACTCTGCTGAGACAATTGCTCTTGTGAATAATGATATATTTCCTCTAGTGACAAGAATGGAACTTCCAAGCGTTATGAATCTGAGTGTTTATTCCGTCTTTTTTGCTATATTTTCGGCACTTTCCATAGTAACAATTATTGTAAGCGTGAAAGTATCTGGAGAAAAAATAAAGATAAAGGATTGTCTCTCATACCTGCTGTTTATTTTATTATATCCTATCATGATTACCGTGTTCTGGACTGTGGGTCTCAAAAAACATCTATTCGGAGATGCTATTAAATGGTAAAAAGAAAAATAAACACGAAAATCTATCTATTGGCAGCATTTTTTACAATGATAATATTTTTTACGGGTATATTATTAGACCGCATGCTAACAAACACAAAGAATGAGCTCCTGATTAACTACATCAGAGAAATAGAAGAAGAGCAAACAAACACACAACTTGAATTCCTGCTTTTGGAAAGGGCTGGGAAAAATAACACATGCGACCTTCTAGATTATGAAATTACAACGCTTGGAAAAACCGGAGAGCAAACAAGAATAGAGGTTGCTAGATATGAAGAATCTGGAAAAATCTATACAAAGGAATTCAAAGACCTAAAAAAGAAATATACATCATTGCTTATAAGAAACTGGCTATTCTTTAAAGAATTTAAAAAAAATTGCAACTCAAATATGAGCATAATTCTTTATTTTTATTCAAATAAGTACTGCAATGACTGCAACCAACAAGGGTCTGTGCTCACCTACATGCAGAGAAAGTATCCTTCGATAAAAGTAATATCGCTTGACTCTGACCTAGACATGAATGTGATGAAACTCATGAAAAGGTTATATGACATAAAAAATGTTACCAAGCCTGTTCTAGTAATAAACGAGAAAAAGTATGAGGGGCTTAAAAGTAGGTCGGACTTGGAAAAAATATTGAAATTATGAACAATGCTCTCATATTTATGAGAAAACATCTGAAAATATCAAAATATGAAAAAATGCTCTTTTTAATTCTAATCTTCTCGTTTGCTCTAAAAATTCAGATGCCTGAAAAAAGATCACTGTGGTGGGACGAGGCTGTATATTTGGGGTTGGCCGAAAATATCTATTCTGACCACATCTACCATTTTAATATAAACCAGGAACAGTTCAGACCTCCTCTGCTGCCACTATTGATAGCAATTTTGCGTCCTTTTTTCGGCTCTTTCGAAGATGCAGGAACTTTTTTAACTATAACCGCCTCTCTGACCAGTATCGCGATGATATATTACATTATAACTAAGATGTATAATAACAAAAAGTACGGCATCTTGGCGTCTTTTATCATGGCCACTAACACAGAGTATATATTTTGGAGCTCAAAAATATCAACAGAATCTTTAAGCATTCTGATTGTCATCGCTTCTCTTTATCTGTTCTACATAGCGTTCGAAAAAAACAAAAAGGAGTTTTATCCATATGTTGGCATACTAACTGCTCTGGCTTTTTTGTTGAGATATTCGAACGGCCTTTTGTTTCCATTCTTTATTATCTATGCAATCTATCGGAAAGGTTCGAAGAAGCTGGCTAACAGAGAGGCACTTCTTGGTTTGTTTGCATTTCTACTGCTGTTAATGCCGTGGGTAGGCATGAATTATAAAAATTACGGAAACCCACTGGGAGGAGCGATCTACAATCTTAATTTAATTAATCACACAGTACCTTGGCATATGCCGTTGTTCTATCTATCAGAACTTGTGGCTCATCTTCAGGTGCTGGCAATATTGCTGTTTGTTGGTTTATTTGTAACACTAAGAAAACGGGGAAAAAAAGATATTTTTTTCGCTATGTGGATACTCGTAGTATTTTTATTTTTTAGTCTATTTGTCGGACAAAAGCATTTCAGGTATATTTTAATTAGTCTGCCATCCGTAACAGTCATGTCTATTTGCGGGGTAAATTACTTAGCTAATTTCAGAAAGAAAAAATACGAAAAAATCATAGTTTCGCTGCTCGTTATAGCAATGATGATATTTGCCTGTTTTGCTTATCACATTTCCTACAAGAATATGACTTCAAGAATATCTCTTCGTGACGCTGCTGAATATATAAGAGCAAGGGCACCAAAAAATTGTTATATAATAGGACAGAGTTATCCTATGCTATATTATTATACAAAGTGTAGGGTGATTAACTATCCAAAGAATCAAGATGAGGTTTCGTCACTTCTTAAGAATTATAACATATCTTTCATAGTTTACGAGAACTCAGAACCATGTTCCCCATATGTTGAAAATTGGCTGAAAAATGATGAAAGCCTCGTGAAAGTTTTTGAGGAAAGGGAGGGCAACTACTCCGTAAAAGTCTATAAATATGGTCCGGGGAAATTCCAAGAAAATCAATAAGTTTTGAACAGTTTGCCCCAATCTGTCTTCATGAATTCCTTTATGTGCTTCTTACCAACTAAAGGATACCACAAAAAGTCGTGATAAAATGCAGAAAGGAAGATGGGAATCTTGAATATTGGTGTGTGAAATATTATGGGCTCTAGAAAACTCAGCTTTCCTTTTCTAAACATTTGGTCCCAATAAATAACAGGGCTTTTCTCGGTATGAAAATGGAAATTGACATTCGTTATATCATCTCCTATGATATCTATCTGATCTACATCACCCATGCCAAGTCCCCTGTCATGTGCAATCTTTATGAATGGTATTTTTAGTGGGTCAAAACCCATCATTTTTGCTGCAACAGCATCTATAGCGACTTGATCTCCTGATGCAAGGATATAGTTTTTTATCTTAGGCGTCATTGTTCTTGGGCCAGCCCCATCACCAGCAACGGTACCATCCATAACCGCGAAAATTCCAGTATGTATCTCTTTCTGTATCTGGAGAAGATCAACCAGAATCTCATGAATTAGTTTATGCGAATGATGACGATGCTCTCTCAGAAGACCACCAAAAGCATTTTTCATAGCTCCGGTCATAGTCGTGTGGCCATGTGTTTTCATGGTTGGAAGGTGGAGAACACTTCTTCCTATAAAAATTTCTGGAATCTTAAAGCCCCTTGGAAATATATCATACATGGCTATCATCTCATGCTTTGGAATATAGTCAATCCAATCGCAGTTTGTCAAGGACCGAAAAGTTAGGTTATTTTTCCTTAGAATATCTATCCACTTGTTTTGCTTGGCACCTTTCCAAGGGTCGGTGACAACTGTTTTATTTTCCACGGCTATTATAGAATACTTATCTCCTTTCAGAACCCTCAGAACACCATCAAGCTGCCAGGGCTCTGTGGAGCAAGCTGGAAAATAAAGCGACCACGAGAGATTTAACTTTAGAATTACATCTTTACTAGACGGCAGATATTTTTTATACTCTGCTTTTTTCATAACTCTCCTATAATCTTTCAAAACGCTTTCCGGACTTGTTTTCAGCACAGCAACTTTACTACCCACAAGACGACACCTCCTCCGGATATTTGAATAAGTTTTGTTAGTTCTTTAATTTTTTACTCTTCTATCAAAAAGGTGCAAACTAAGTGTGCCGAGGATAACAGCAAACCAAAGTGTACATAGCCTGAAAATTATTATAATGCTTGCTGCTACTGGCAACGGTATCTTTAAATATGACAAGAAAAAATATAAGCTTCCCTCCACAACCCCAAATCCACCCGGTATCATACTTATTCCAGAAAATAGGGAGCATAAAGAAAAAATAGATATGACCTGAATGAACGGTACTCTGAAGCCAAATCCGGATATAATAAGCCACAAAACTATTCCTTCCAAGAACCATGAAACTGAACCCATGATTGACGTGTAAACAATCACCTGTTTATTAAATAGCCTTTTCATTGATCGTTGAAACTGCTTAGTTTTTTTCAGCTTTTTTCCGGTTATTTTAAGTGTGATGAACTCTATTTTTTTGGTGAACCACTCAGTTGTAAGAACTGCTAGGAAAATAAAAATCGCGAGTATAAGTAAAGAAACTGCAGTAATACTGTGCACCGGCCTATAAATAAAAAATGGTGATGCGAACAACAACAGCATAAAAAAACCAATAAGGTCTCCGAGCCTTTCCATAACCACTGCAGGTGCTGTCTTACTCTTGTCCACGCCTTCTGCCCTTTTCAACAGAAAGCATTTTAGGAACTCACCGATTTTGCCGGGTGTAATCGTCATTGAAAGCCCTGAAAAAAATATCAATCTGTTCATCTTAGATCTTACTTTGAGTAGATTAAGGAGATATGTCCACCTCCTCATTCTTATAATATAGCCAATAAAAACTAGCACCAGCGATAATAAAACTATTGATAAATTAAAATTTCTCAAAGCTTCAAGAACGTGGTTCGCATCGGCTAGGACAATTATCAGAAAATAAAGCAGAACTCCAAATATTGCAAACTTTGTGATTAACCCTTCAAGATTCTTTATCACATAGACACCTGCATCATATTCTTTGTCGGTTTTCCTCGGAAACCAGAGGTTTCCGGGAAATCCAGGAAAGCTCTGCTTTCCTGAAATTCTATAACTTCCTATCTAGACACCACTCACTTCGTTCGCAGTTTCTAGGACTTCCTATTATGCTAAGACACCACTCACTTCGTTCGCAGTTTCTAGGACTTCCTATTATGTCATGCCTGCTTTATATGCTTCTCGAGATTATATATATTTTTCAATATCTTTCCGTAGAAAACTAACCCATATTGATAATAATAACCATAACAATCCATAATATTATGCCCAACAGCATTTGTTTGTCCTTAAAAATTTTGCTTGGGCTCGCGCATATTTCCTTGCGACATGAGACGAAATACATGTATCTGAAAAGCAAGAACAGCGCAACGGGCATAGTTATTATCATAAGCTCTTCTCCCTTCATTATACAGTATATTGCGTAAGAAATGAACAAAGTACTCAAAGAGAATGTTATAAAGCTGTTTAGTAATCTTTTATCATCGCTGCTGTACATACGCAAAGCGATACGATGAGATATTGATTTGCTTCCGAGCATGTCCAACTCTGCTTTTCTTTTGCCGAGTGCCAGAATCATCGCCAAAAGAAACGTACATAAAATAAGCCATAACGAAACCGGAACATGTATAAGCAGGCCACCTAGAAATGCGCGAAGGACAAAGTTGATGCTAATCACTATCACGTCTAGTATGAATATCTGCTTGAGTTTCACGCTATAGCATAAACCCAGTAAAAAGAACACCATTAATCCAAAAAAGAACATTTTGTCAAATATGAACGAGAGGTACGATACAAAAATAAACAAAAACAATCCAAATAGCCAAGCCTGTTTTTTTGTCACAGCACCCGATGGTATCGGCCTTCTCTTCTTCTGCGGATGTTTTTTGTCTTTTTCGGCATCTTTAATGTCATTTATAATATAGATGACAGAAGACATCAGACATAAGAGCACAAACCCATACACAACTCGAGTTGTGAGTGAAATGCTTGCCAGATTGTGAGAAAAAACAAGCGCGACAAATATAACAAGATTCTTATACCACTGATGTGGTCGCATTAGCCTTATGAAATCCTTTAACATATTATCCATCTCTTACGAGTTCTGACATTTAGTTTGTAACTATTTCATTAACACCAAGAACAGTCAAGACCAGTTTATCGCCGGCTTTTTCCATGTCCTCGAATGTTTTTCCTTGAACAATTATAATATTTTTTGTATTATTTGTGTACAACAACCAGACACTTGTGTTTGTAGCGCCTGTTGACGGCCCTCTCAAAAAAATTGTCGGATGTTGGAAGGTTGCGTTTTCGATTGGCATACCTCTAAAATCCTTTGCCCAGCCAAGCGATGCATAATAAGTCTGGAGCTTTGAAACGATATTAAAACCGACGACAGCAAAGTACTTGTTATCTTCTTCTGATGCATTGAACACAACATCTATCCTGTCCGCGTTGTCTATGAGCTTCTTTATTTTCATCGGCTCATTTACGGACACGCGCATCGCTTCCCGAATATCTGATGTAAATACATAAACATGGTTTCCTATGCGAATATTATGCAAACCCTCTTGCTTCTCAGTGCACATGGATGAGAAAACAGCTAATAAAATCAGAAAGCATAAAAAATATTTTTTATAATCTTTATAGCACATAAAAATTTTGGTTGTCATAGTGAATAATTAAATAAAAAAGGATAAATAAATTATCCGCGCCTCACGAGAACCTACGAAAGACTAGCTCTGACCTTAAGCACAAAGAATATCCCGAACAGAGATAATATAATAACAACCCATGCAAAATAACTGCCCGGGTTTCCCATGTTTATCATCTCATCACCAAGTTCTTCTTGTAAGTCTTAGCAAATCTTTGCTGCTGGTAAAATCGACTGCTCTCATAGAAATGAGTTTGCTGTCAAGCCATATATAAAATTTATGCTAAAGATCCTATGCCAAGAGCTGAGAACCAAAACAAACAAAGCAAGTATACTCTGAAATCAAAGAATAAAAATCAAATATAAAATAAAAAAAGAAAAGGTTTCTCGCAAAAGCGAGCTAACCTTCAGCTTCTTACACGATATTTACTGTGCCTGCTTCTGTGGTTACCTTGACTTCTGTCTTGTCTGCGAATTCGTCAGCGTAGTTGTCATATTGCTGCAAGACATGGCATGCTTCCACTGTGTCCGCAGCATCTGTACCGGCAACGATCAAAGCAAGAGAACCGTCTCCAAATGCGTCCTCTACAAGCTTTATCATTGCTTCGCCAGAGCTGAAGTGGTCTAGCCATGCAGCCTGCGAATCTGTGACGTTCCACTCGTTGTTCAACAAGTCCTTTACTAGCGTGTTCACAGCAGGTCCACCAATCAAGATTAGGTTTCCTGCCTTGTC
>JAGGXF010000035.1 GCA_021163205.1 Candidatus Aenigmatarchaeota archaeon | reverse complement strand
TATATTACATACTTTATGCTGGTGCTGACTTTCTTGAGGTCAGCGTGAGGAATGTTAAATGGGCGTAATCTTTAGAGTATTGAAAATCAAAAAACTTTTTATGCAGGTAATGTTATAATTGATTTATGAAAGCGAGAATATTACCGTTTTTTATATTGTTATCAATTATTGTTTTTTCCACTCCTGCGAACGCGATGCCTGATCTTGGCCAAGCGATAGACGATTTCTTCTATCATATAACCAGTGTGATTAGCTCCACGGGCAACGCTGTAACAGGATATAGCACAATGAGCTGTTCTTTACGCAGTTGTACTCAGAAATGTCCTGTTTATTGTGCTATGTGTACATGCCCAGGAAATTGCGCAGAGCCTATTACCCAGTCTGGGAGTATTTGTGGCGAGTTGAAATGCCCTTCAACCTACCCTTATTATTCATGTCCAAGTTCGTGTCAGAATGGATGTGAAAAGAAAGAGATTGGTGGTCTGACCTGTTACAAGTGCAAAAGCAAACCACCTGATGAGAGCAAGAAACAGTGTCCGCCTGATTATCCGCACCGTTCATATACAGAATGTCCAAACGGCTATTCTGGAAAGAAATACGTAGCTGGTGTTGGCTATTGTTTTAAGTGCAAACAAGGCGACGGCAGTGGGACGACGCATACTCAGGTAGGAGAAAGGGGGTGTAAAAGCGATATAGCGCAATATTCTGCTAGCAAGTGTCATAGCGCCGGGAACTGTTATTGGACAGGTCTTGTGGGAGGATGCCAAAGTTGTCACAAAGGCGTTGAATGTAGCTTTTATCCAGATGAGAGTGAGTGTAAATTAGATCCCTGTCATGTGACCAATTGCGATTGGGTCGTGATAAGAGAAGAGAAACACTGGTGGATACCTTGGGGAAAGAAAATATATGGTTGCAGAAAAGTTACTAGACTAGGAGGGCCTATCTGCAAGAAAGAAGGAAACTTATGTATAGATAAGAGCGGGAAGCACTACGATTCTTGTGTTAGTTCCAACAGACTTAAACAATGGTCATGTAAGAACGGTTGGTGTGTTGCTAACTTTAAATCATGTCGCAATGGATGCAAAGAACAAGGGGACACCGTAGTGTGTCGTAATCCGTGGTGGTGCTTCTGGTGCTGATTCGTTGAGCTAGCATTTCGGTTTTCTTGATACATGATATTTGATTACTACATAGAGATGAAAAAATATGGATGTTTGTCAAAGAAAGTCGATAAGACCCAGAAAATTATTTAAATGGGTTGAACTAATTTAATTTAGTGATATGATGTCAAACAAAGGTATTAGCCCTTTGATCGCTGCTGTCTTACTCATAGCATTTACTATGACCATAGCAGGTCTTATGGCTGCATGGGCGCAGTCTTTTGTTTCTGGTCAGACAGAGGAATTGACAACAGCAGCCAGAGAGTCGCAGCAGTGCACGGGTGCTAATTTCAATATCGACAGCATAAAAACAAATTCGACGCACGTTTCTCTGGTTCTTTATAACAATGGAGGTATGGAACTGAATGATTTCGATGTGTTTTTGACCTATGAAAACTCTACCGCAGGTCCTGTTGTCCAGACCGTGAAGAATGCCTATGGTTCTAAGCTCCCCGTGGGTGATATGGCTTCTTTCTCAGTTGCTCTCGATCAATCCATAGAACCACCGTTGAGCAAGATAAAGATAGCAGTTGTCGGTTGCCCCAACGTATATAAGGAGAGGACATTTTCTTAGTTCTGAGACTAGTTGATCGTGTGATAGAAATAGTAAAATAAAAAGCGAAGCATGATGATGTTCTCTCCTTCTGGATGAAAAAAATAAATATGATTATCGTTAAATATAGAGTAGTGTTTTAATGAGCAAAAAAGGAATATCGCCACTTATCGCCGCCACATTTCTTATAGCTATGTCTGTAACGATTAGCGTGATAGTTGGTGGTTGGGCTGCAGAATTTGTCAGAGAGCGTACAGATCAGATATCACAGCAGAACAAAGAGCAGTTGCGATGTTCTTTTGCAAGCTTGTATATCAAGTCTGTGACTATTGATTGTAATAGTGACTGCTCAGCAGGCAACACACACAATATCACAGCGAGCGTTAGAAACACTGGGCAAAAAAAGATTACGATTAACAAAATAGTTATTGTGAACACTAGTGGTTCGCTATTTTCATACGATGTTACACCAATAAACCTAAGCACAGGTGATGTAAAATCCATTGTAAATACTAGCACGAGTTCATGCATAGGCATAAATTCTTCTTCTAAGATAGACAAAGTTTACATAGCAGATACGTCATGCCCGAATGCAAGAGACAGCTTGGATGGTAGTGATGTAACATTTACCAATTGTGGATAAGCCAAGTGATTTTCAAATGTTACCCGGTTTGTCATATCCATTCTAAGAGGATAAACTCAGAATGGGGATAAACCAGTATAGCTTTCTATTGTTATGTTATCTATTCTTGAAAAAAAAACTAAAAATTACAGCAAAGAAAACTTTATATACCAGCCAGTAGCATTTTATTTATAGTTTTCATAGTAGGAGGTTTAAATGATGTCAAACAAAGGTATTAGCCCTTTGATCGCTGCTGTCCTTCTGATAGCGTTTACAGTGGCTCTATCGACCATCATTATGGGTTGGATGTCTAGCATGACAAGAGAAACAACAACGTCAGTAAGTGGTAAGGTTGGTTCAACACTGGACTGCTCAAATGCAGCAGTATCAATAAAGCACATATATATTAGTAACGGTACTGGAACCAATGACGCGAATGTAACTATATCCATTGCTAACTCTGGATATTATGCTATACAAGCTACTGGTGCTTTCTATAAATCTGATGGAACTAGTTGTACAAATACTACTAAGGTAAACCTAAGCACAGGAGAAGTGGGTAAAATTGTTATCCACAACTGCCCAAACACAAATACCGCTACATTCGGCAGCGTAATAGTGAACACACAGTGCGGTGGCGTTTACGACGAGACAACTTATGACAGCAATCTGGTAACATACGGCTAAGAAAATATTTTTGTTTTTATCCTTTTCTTTATTTTTAGTTATTTTTATTTTTAGCTATTGTTTAGGTTTGCCCATGTCGTGTATCTCTTAATCTTGTTGTGATTTTATTCAGTTTCATTTTATTTTTTATAGTTTTTGTTCGATATTCTTAGCGGAGGCTAGGCCGGGTGGGTCAGCGTCACCTGTAACTGCAAACCGCTGTATGGCAGGGCCGAAGTCCAAGGGCGGCACGATTTGTACGCAGAACCTCATTTCGTAGCTGAGAAGCCCAGTCTTCCAGGATGTTCTTTGTGGTGAACCGGGTCAGGGCCGGAAGGCAGCAGCCCTAAGCCATAATGAGCATGCTTGGGAGGCCGCTGGGTGGAGCAAAGATTTGAGTCAATTCTGTGTGCGAATTGTGTCCACCGCGGGCACGCCTCCATTCTTTTTCGTTCGTGCCAACGCGGCAATAAATTTTTTACGTATCCATTTCAACTATTTAAATTCTTCGAAACAAGTTTATTTCTTATGGATTCACAGGAGATAAAAGAGTTGGTCGTATCCGCTGTTGTATTGGCTTTTGTTTTCGCATATCAAGGTATAGGCAACTTGTCAGTCTTGCCAACTATGTTTATTGTGTCACTCTTGTCCATATCTATTGCATTCATTTTTCATGAGTTAGCACATAGAACAATTGCTCGATACTATGGCTGTTATGCAAGATTTCAGATGTGGTCTTTCGGATTAAAAGTGGCTTTGCTTTTCGCTATTCTAACAAACGGTAACTTCGTGTTTGCCGCTCCTGGTGCGGTTGTCATATATCCGCGTATAGATTTGTGGGGCTCGCAGCAACCGATAACCAAGAAAGAGTCTGCAATAATATCTCTTGGTGGACCCGGGATGAATGTCTTGCTTGCAGTCGTGTCATTTGCTTTGATACATCTTGTGGCAGTAGGTGGTATTATACAGACAATTCTGACATATTCTATGAAAATCAACCTCTGGTTGGCACTATTCAATATGATTCCTATCCCACCGTTAGACGGTTCAAAGATATTCGGGTGGAATAGAAAAATCTGGGCAGTCGTTTTTATTCTATTGCTCGTTCTTTTTTTCGTTCTCTAAATACCTGTTGTTACAGGTGATGTTAGAGTCTAGTTCTATTGCGAGGGGTTATTCTTTAACCACGGTCAGCTTTCCGAATTTTCCAACGTTTAGTTGTGGTTCACCATTCCAGAAAGAGACATAACCATTCTCTATCTTTATTATTGACCCTTCCAGAACTTGCTCTGCCTGGTCCCCCCAAAGAACCAGCGTGAACGTTCCTGTGTCATCTTCTATTTTTGCGTTCGCCACCTTGGTTTTGCCATATCTCGTGTTCACATCTCTTGGCTCCTCTTTTTCTATGACTTTTACTTGTATGTTGATATTTCTTCTGTTATCTTTCAAATCAGATATCTTCATTCTTCACACCTTTTTTCATCTTTTCATTGGGTTATGGTTAATCTATATATAGGAATCCAAACATTTATATAATGGATGGTGAAAAATGCCCGCGATTGTTATAGGCCGTGACTTCGACGACCTCAAAAAATATGGAGAGAAGGGCGCTATTTTTTTCGGTAAACATATTGTCGGGACAGGAGAGGATGCTCATCTAACGTCTCCTGTTCTGATAGATGTTCTGCGGCCGCACGTCATAGCTATTTGCGGTAAGCGCGGGCAAGGAAAAAGCTATTCAATGATGATTTTTCTTGAGGAGCTTAGCAAACTGCCCGACGAAATTCGCGACAATCTTTGTGCGCTGGTTGTCGATACGCAGGGAATTTTTTGGACAATGAAATCGCCCAACGAACAGCAAATATCTCTTCTGAACGAGTGGGGGTTGAAGCCAAGAGGGTTCGATGTTCACGTGCTCATCCCAGAAGGCCAAAAGGAAATATTTGACAAGGCTGATGTTAACTACGATGATGTTTTTTATATAATGCCGAATGAACTGACACCGGAAGATTGGCTTAATGTTTTTGAATTGTCCCCTATAGAAACAGAAGGCATTGTTTTGCAGCGGGCTCTCGGGAAACTGATGAAGGACAAAAAGGAATATACGATAGACGATATAATTAACTATCTGAAAGAGGAGAAAGGTTTTGAGAGGGAAAAACTGGTGGTGGAGAATTACTTGCTTGCCGCAAAGCAGTGGGGCGTTTTCGGTCCAAGAAAGCAGACTGTATCAGACCTCATTCTGCAACCGGGTAAGATGACCATACTTGATGTGTCAATAACACCACAGAATGTGCGTTCACTTGTCGTTGGTTTGCTGAGCAAACAAATTCTGGAGGAGCGCATAAAGGCGCGACGAAAGGAAGAGGCTGCAAAGATAGAGGAAATAAAAATCAAGCGAACGCCTATGTGCTGGATTCTGGTTGACGAGGCTCACAACTTCGTCCCTGCCAAAGGAAAGACGCCTTCATCTGATATTTTTTCAAAAATTGTGAAAGAAGGTCGACAACCCGGAATCACTACATTGTTCGCGACGCAGCGACCAAATAAATTACATCCTGATGTTCTTGCGCAATGCGATTTGGTTATATCGTACAGGCTCACAGCCAAGGCAGACATAGATGCGCTTCGTGCGATAATGCAGACCTATGTTCTTTTTGACATTGCCACCTATTTCAACGAGCTTCCGCGCGTCAAGGGAGCTGGGCTCATACTTGATGACAACTCAGAGCGTATATATAGAATACGCTCGAGGCCACGCCAGTCTTGGCACGCTGGCTCGAGCCCGGTGGCAATATGAGGAGAAATAAGATTTAACAGAAAAGTCACTAAAACTAAAGATAAGTAAATAAAAAACGAAGAAAAAGAGTCTTTCATCGCTAAGAGTTTAGCCTATCTTTTAGTTTGAATTTAATAGGAAACCTTGTCAAGCCATATCCTTTCATACCCATCTGGAATTTCTTTTTCAGTAAAGAATCTTCCCAAATCCTCAGCTGGTCCAGTTTGCTTAGCGTAAACGGCAAAGTTTTCGAATCTTTTTAGAGCTTCTTCAAGAGTTTTTGGTACACCAGATCCCTCGTCTACAATTAGAACAAGGTCGTCAACAAAGGATCTTTTCTCCCCCCAAGGTATTTCTCCCTTATTATATGGTGCGCCACGTCTATGAATCTCATATTCTACTGTTCCAGGTAGTTCTTTATAGTTGTCAGATAGACGTCCAAAAGGAGTTTTCAGAGAGAGTGCTTCGTAAGGCAATCTGAGTTTCACAAGTATCTCTTCTTTTTGAAATGGATTATCAGCATGAATATTGAAACTACGTTCGACCGCTTTTGCACAATGTTTTACCATATCTGTCGCCATACTTTATCACCTCTTACTTAGTTACTACTATATAGTGAATAAATAGTATTTAAAGATTTCTATTGTCCAGAATATAGCCAAATTTAGTAAAGTGTTAGTAAAAATCATAAAAAACAAATTAGACAGCAATTTTTATATCTTCTGGATGTAACAAATAACTATGCGCGTGATGGAAAAGGTTGGAATGATTCTCAAGTTGGGTTATGTTTGCGACCATTGCCTAGGGAGGCAGTTTGCTCAGCTGTTGGAAGGTTACAGCAATGATGAGCGTGGTCGTCTGCTGCGGAAAGTTTTTCTTATGAGTGCTGACGCGCAGCGCAGGATAGATATAGACAGGGCAAACATCACAGAGCAATTTCACTCTGAAACGCTCAAGAAAACTATAAAACCGTCTAAAAAGCACGCAAAGTGCATTGTTTGTGGGGGGTTGTTTGAAAACCTTGACAAGTGGGTTGGCAAAATAAGAAAAGCTCTTGGGGGCATAGAATTCGATACATTTTTAATTGGCACAAAACTAAATGCAGATTTGATTGATCGCGAGGAATGGCTATGGGAAAAGGTTGGTATAGATTACTGTGAGCCGATAAAAGCGGAGATAAACAGGGAGATAGGCAAACGCATAGAGAAAGAGTTGGGAAAGAAGGCTGATCTAAAAAGCCCAGATGTTAATATCATCATCAACTTTTCAACAGGCCGTGTTAAGGTGGAGAAGAATCCGTTGTTTATATACGGAGAGTATCAGAAGCTGCGCCGTGGCATACCACAGACCATATGGCCTTCTGGTAAATATAAGACAAGCGTACAACAGATTATCGCAAAGCCTGTCATGTCTGCGACGCGCGGCGAGTGGCACAAGTTCCATGGTGCAGGAAGAGAGGATATAGACGCGCGCTGCCTTGGATGGCGGCCATTTGTTTTGGAAATCACAGAGCCGAAAAAAAGGCATATTGATTTGGACGCGCTAGAGAAAAAAATAAACAAGAGCAAAAGCGTTCGGGTTAGGCACCTTCGGTTTAGCAGTATCGACGAAGTCAGGCAACTGAAGAGCGCAAAGCCTGTAAAAACGTACGCGGCATTGGTCAAAACAAACAAAGACATCACAAGAAAAGACCTCAAAAAGCTTAAGAATCTTGTCGGCGAAATCCGGCAGTGGACGCCTTTACGCGTTTCACACAGACGTTCCAACAGATGCAGGAAGCGGAAGGTTTTGAGTTTAAAGGTAAGATATATCAATAAGCGCACTTTTTTACTTACGGTGAGAACAGAGGCAGGTACCTATATTAAAGAGCTTATTTCTGGAGATTCTGGTCGCACCAAGCCGTCTGTGGCAGAGATTCTTGGTGTTCAGTGCGTTTGCAAGCAGCTGGATGTTACAAAAATAGATAAAATAAAATGAGTTCCTACTTGTTCTCTCTGATAAAGGCATAACCAGTTCTGTATCTGTGGTTAGAGAATGGTATCTAATTCTAGTGCTACAAACGTTGCATATTTTTAAGCTTTTTAAGCTTTTTTCGTATAGAATTAAAGGAGTAGACAAAATCATCTATTTAGATATATTTAGTGTAGAGTATTGAGAAGGAGGAACCAATATGGTGAGAAAATCTGTAGGTCCCAGAAAGAAGACAAGGCACAAACTTAAATCAGATAAAAAATTGACAATTACAGAAATGATTAGAAAATTTAATATTGGCGATAGAGTTCATATAAATATCCGTAGTGAGTCGAAAGGCTTTCCGCACCCGAAATTTCAAGGAGCCGTTGGAAAGATTGTCGGGAAACGGGGCAATGCTTATATTGTTGAAGTGAAAGACCGAAAGAAAACGAAAAAAATTATCTCAAAGGCGCAGCATTTACATCCGGCTGATGTTAAGGGGGGTCTTAAATGAAAGTTCTGGAAGAAAAGGAAATACCCATGTTAGAGGCAAAAGAAATACTTGAAGAAAGAAAAAAGGAAAGAGATTTTGTTTACGAACAAAAAATCTGTTTAGAATATCTTGACAAGGTCGTAACTCTTACAAAAGCGAAGCTAAAGAGCCTGATGAAGGGATTGTCTGAGATAACTATACTAAAGCCGAGACATTGGGCACTAATCATAAACAATCTCCCAACGACAGAAGACGAAGTTAAAATCATATTTGCCAAAGAGAGAACAAATCTAAAAAAAGATGAGATCAAAAAAATAGTTGACATTGTAAAATCTGTTGTGTAGTTGACACGCGGCCAGGGTTATAGTTGTCGTTAGTTTTGCTCTAAGGGGTATGGTCTATGCGAAGAGAAGAATATGCTATAGTTTTAGATTTTTTACCGGCAGGACATGCTGGAGATAGAAGGTCAGAACCCATAGCCCAAGCTATAGGTGAGCAGTTCTTTTCTTTGCTAGAGTTATCTATAAAGCCAGAAACCCCTGTGAAGCTCGGCGAACGTGTGTATATCGGCCCTGAAAAAAGGGATAAAGTGAAATATATAAAGCGCAAGATATATCAGAAGGATTTGACAAATGTCGCGTTCTCGTCCCTACCGGAAATTTTGAGAAACATGATTATGAAGCATGAAAAAAGATTTGTGAATTTCTTCAACCACGCCGGTATGATTACACCGAGGATGCATCAATTCGAGCTGTTGCCCGGAATAGGTAAGAAGCACGTTGAAAATATTCTTCAGGCGCGAAGAGAAAAACCGTTCGAAAGTTTTGAGGACATAAAGAACCGCGTAAAGCTCATGCCTGAGCCTCTCAAGGTGATAGAAAAGAGAATTATGGAAGAGATGCAAGGTAACCAGAAATATTATTTGTTTGTCGCCGGTCATCAGAAGCAGTTCTAGTTTTAACTCTGGATTTTCTTGATTTGATTTTCTATTTTATTTTCTAGGCCAGAGAAGAAACAAAGCTAACCAAGTATGGTCCGAAAAGGTTGAAAAGTAGCAACAACAGCATTGCTATTGACACGATGCTGGTAACCTTCTTGATTTTGTTTTTATTGTTTGTAACCTCACCGGCGAGTTCTTCGAATATTATGCCTCCATCTAATGGTTTTAGTGGAAGCAGGTTCACGATGCCAACACCGGCGTTTATCAGGAATATCCAGAACAATACCATCTTCAGTATTTCTATCTGTGGCATAATGTCACCAAATTTGGCCTTTACACTTTTTTTAAGTGCATAGTTCTGTGTGAACGGCCCGGCTATTCCTATGAAAGATTTGTTGGCTGTGTCCGGGCTTTCAACCGTGGTTATATTGAACACTCCCTTGTCTGTTTTTATCGTGATATTTGAACCCACAGGTATTTGTGACAATATCCGTGAGACATCATCCACGGTTATTACAGGCTCACCAGCTATCTCTTGTATTACACCGGTTACATTTGCCTGGTCGCAAGGATAGTCTTGTATAAGGCCAGCAGGTATTATCCCATTCGGTGTTAGCACACTCACGTTAACTAGTAATACTATTCCAGACACAAGCAATGCAATGATAAAGTTAGCAAACGAGCCAGCTGCATATATTTTGAGTCGCGTGGATTTTTTCGCAGCCTTTAGCTTTTTCTCATCTGGCTCTACAAATGCGCCGGGGAGAAACAGCAACAAGACCCAGCCAATAGACTTTATTGGTATTTTTTCCACCCTACTTATTATTCCATGCGAGAGCTCGTGCGGTATCATGACGCTTAATGCCGCGATAACCCATAGCCACCATGGTAATAGAAGGACACCCGGTTTCGATTCTACGCTAGAAACAGCCCATGGTAATATCAGCCGCACGCCTTCCCTTGCCTGTCCAGATGATATGGCTACGGCTTGATTCCATAAAAAGAGTGGACCGACGAACATAACGACTATCGATATAAGCACGGCAATAACAGCGAGAGAATTCCAGCAGTGTGGACATAATTTTGCAATGCGGTCTATGAAGTCTCTTCCCTTTTTTGTGCGACGCATTATCATTATGCCCTCTACTTTTATCTTTTTTCTGTCTCTGTGAACAAGCGCAAGAAGAAATAATATGAATAACACAAAACTTATGCTTTCGAAATTCATAGCACCAAACATATTACCTTTTTGCAGGACAAACAATAAAAAGATTTAAAATTGTGCCAACATTTTTATTTTATGTATTTGTTTACAATGAGCAATTCAAGGCAGCAGAAACACAAGCGTTTTTAATTTCTCATAGGCTTTGAAAGATTTTTCTTTTATTGTTTTTTCGTTTGCTTTTTAAATTTCAATTTTTATATATCTTCGAAGATAATTAAATTCAAGTAAATGGTGATGAAATGGATAAGAAAGATTCAGAGAAACTGGGAGCAGATGATGTATTCTGGGCTGACCAAATTGCGAAAAAGGTCATCGAGCGAGAAAAAAGGTTAAATAGGAACGTAGATGTTTATCGGACAGAGATGGGTCTCGGAGCAAGTGGCATCCCGCATGTGGGCTCGGCAGGTGACGGGATAAGGTCATATGTTGTTGCACTAGCTTTGCAAGAACTTGGTTATAGGAGCGAACTCATTGCTTTTTCTGACAATAGAGATGGACTTCGAAAGGTTCCTGTTGGGTTCCCTGCTTCGCTGCGAAAAGATATAGGCAAGCCTGTTTCCATGATAGACGACCCCTTCGGATGTCATAAGAGCTTTGGTGATCATGTCTCGTCTCTGCTCATCGACGCCTTTGAAAAGATTGGCGTTAAATACAGGCTCCAGACAGGCGACGATGCGTATAGGCGCGGTTTACTTGATAATGAAATAATAGAAATCCTCAAAAATGCTCAACAGGCAGGAAAAATAATATTCAATATGACAAATCAGGACAAATATACGAAGCAGCTACCATTTTTGCCGGTATGCGAGAAATGTGGCAGGATATACACTACTCGGGCTTACAAGTTTTTACCCGATGAAAAAAAGATACTATACAAATGCGACGCCTCATTTGTCGGCAAAGACTCGAATACAGGCGAAGAAATTATTGTTAAAGGTTGTGGGCACGAGGGTGAATGCTCAATAAGGGATGGCAAACTTTCGTGGAAAGTGGAGTTTGCCGCGCGTTGGCGCGCGCTTCGTATAAATTATGAAGCTTATGGAAAGGATATTGCAGATAGCGTGGCTGTAAACGACGAAATATGCAGGCAGATACTTGGGTGGGAGCCGCCAGTCCATTCTTTTTACGAGCTCTTTGTCGAAAGAGGCGGTGGAAAGATTTCAAAAAGCAAGGGCAACGTGTTCACACCACAGACGTGGCTAAAGTATGGTAATAAAGAGAGTATACGACTGCTGTTCTTGAAACGTTTAGGCACGACAAGGGTTGTTGACTTACAGGAGATACCAAAATACATGGAAGAAGTTGACGGCTTGTCCAAGATTTATTATAATGAAGACAAAAGACTGATTAAAAAATTGTCTAACAAAGAGTTAGCTCATGCTAAACGCTTGTACGAGTATGTCTATTTTTTGAATCCAGAAAAGCCGGCAATAGTAATACCTTACAGACTTTTGGTTGGCTTCGTAAAACTGGTAAAGGACAAGAATATAGTTAAAGACATTCTCCGTAAAACCGGTCATGTGCCAGAAAAGATGAGTCCTCAGGAAGAAAAAGAGCTGGATAGAAGAATAGAGTATGCCATGAAATGGGTAGAAGATGCTCTGGGGGAAGAGAAAAAAATAGAAATAACGGAGAGGCAGCGAAAAGCACTTCGCAGCCTTGCGGAGCAGCTGCAACCGGGAATAACAGAAGAAGAACTCTATTCAAAATTTTTTGAGATAGCGAAGGCTAACAACATTGATGTGAAAAAGTTTTTTGCTGGTGCATACGCGGCATTACTTGGGAGCGACCGCGGCCCAAGGCTTGCCCCATTAATTATTGCCATAGGCGTTGAGAAGGTTAAAAATATCTTAGAGAGCGTTTAACTAGATATGGCATAATAGCAGATAGATGAAATACTATGGACTTGATAAATATATTGGATATTCTAATAAGTTTTGTCATTTTTATTATTTCTTTCCTTCTCTCTTTTAAAATAGGGAAAAAATATTATAAACTTGCGAATGGTTTTTTGTTCCTGTCCTTGGCATTATTATTTTCTGCTATTATTGACTTTTTTGAGATCTTTTCTCCAATCAGTTTAATGCCTTTCAGAGGATTCCAGTTGATACTCTTTTCTGTTTTTCTTTCTTATATTGTTTCATATATCAGAAACAAAAACTTTCTTCAGCTGCTCATACCATTGATTTTTATAATACCCATATACTTTTCTGGGCTAAACTTCTGGGCTATGACAAGCATCTTATGTCTATTGGTTGCGCTCGAGGCATTTTCCATTTTATTCTCAGAATTCAAGATTACGTCTGTCTTAGGCATAGGAGGATGTTCTATATACATAATACAGCTGGTCATGAATCTGACGCTCTATCACTCAAAGATAACTCCTGTCTACTTTCACATTCTTTTACTAGCGTCGATGTCAATCTTGTACAAAAAACTGCCTCTGCTCAAACTCGGCTCGACTCAAACAATCAAGAAGAGCAGGATTAAGAGACCGTGGGAATATTTTGTCTTCTCTCTTTCAATAATAATTTTGGCGTATGATGTTATGACACATTTCAGCAGTTTCTTCTATGTTTTCAGCTTCTTTTCGCTAGTTACATTATCACTCATAGGCATCTTGGCGGAAGACAAAAAAGTCACAGCAACACTTTCTTTCTTCTCATTCATTTCATTTTTTATTCTGTTTGCATATGAAATGCTTTTGATGGGATTTCTCAGATTTGCTACTGAAGAAATTGTGATAAATTTGGATTTCTTCAAATTTTTGGAGTTAATGGTTATTGGTATATTGTTTATTTCTGGCTTTTTGCTGCATCGCACAGCAATTTCTAAGGACTAAAACCATACTTGCCTATGAGTGGAACGAACTGGTAAAAACCGAGGCTTTGTTTTTCGAAACCAGAGTTAGTTTTTTTGATCTTGAAAATCTCTTGCAACCAAGAACCCACAGGTATTATCATTATGCCGCCGGTTTTAAGTTGCTCTTTAAGTGGCTCTGGTACGGCGGGCGCCGCGCACGTTACGATAATTCTGTCGTACGGTGCTTCTTTTACGTAGCCGACTGACCCGTCCCCCACAACGATTAGAATATTTTTATAGCCAAGCTTTTTGATTCGTTGTCTTGCTTCTTCGGCGAGCTTTTTTACCCTTTCGACGGAAATAATCCTTCCTTTGTCGCCGACAATTTCTGCAAGCAAAGCAGCCTGGTATCCAGAGCCCGCACCTATTTCCAGTATCTTTTGTCCCGGTCTTGGTTCTAATGCCTCTGTCATGTCTGCTATCGTAAGCGGTTGAGAGATTGTTTGGCCTTCGCCTATTGGTAACGGCTCGTTGACATAAGCATAATCTTTCATATGCGTCGGAACGAACACTTCACGCGGAACGTTACGGAAGGCCCGAATAATGCGCTCTGTTTTCAGATGCCCGGTCCTAATGAGATATTTTATAAGTGTTTCTTTTTTCTCAGCAAGCATCTTATCAACCATAATTCTTAGTTAGAACGAGAATTATAAAAAGAAGAACTCTACTTTGTTTTTATCTGTATCAAGAATGGCATATGCCGGATTAAAAAGTTCTTGGCCATTGAACTCTGTCGAAAGCAAACAGCCCGGGTGTATGATGACAGGTTTTTTGAATTTATGATGACCATTAGTGTTTTTTATTATTTTTAGCCCACGCTTATCATAAATTAGCGGACAATTTTTATGGTCATGCCCTTTTATAATTATTTTAGTTTTTGTATTATATTTTTCGTAAATTTCATCAAAGCTTAATTCATAGTTAATTTTTTCTTGATGTCCGTGTATCAGTAAAATATCGTCTATTCTTTTTTTCTCATTCAACGTTTTCAAGTATTCTATTATTTCATTTTGGTCTGATGATTTTCTAATCATCTCTATATCGTGATTGCCTAGAACACAATTTATTTTGTAACTTTTAATCGCGTCAAGAATTTTTTTATTTTCTTTATGACTTAGATATAGATTAAAAATATCTCCAGCGCATAAAATCTTTTCCACTTTTCTTTTTTCCTCTTTGAATGTCTCTAATGCTTTTTCTAGGTTCTCGTGACATCCATGTATGTCTGACACCAGCCCGTACCGCATTCTCTCTCCCTCGAAGAATTTGAAATAATTTAGATTTTGGGCTAAAAAAGATATGTGATGCGCACGAATCACGAAAGAAAATAAACTTTATATGTGGCCAGTGATATAAATTATTAAAACAATCTGTACTCTTAAGCTCGAAAATGAGGCATGTTACATTTCTTCTGGAGCCTGCTTATGCCACAAACTTGACACGGCTGATGTCTGACTTTTTCAACTGACGATTTTTTTATCTTCTTAATCTTTTCTCCACCTTTGCGACCATGAGCTTTGTTTTTACGGCGACATCTGGATTTACTGATATGGAATCTATTTTATTTTTTACTAAGAATTCGACAAATTCTGGGAAGTCTGATGGTGCC
>JAGGXF010000016.1 GCA_021163205.1 Candidatus Aenigmatarchaeota archaeon | reverse complement strand
TGATATGACTAGAAGACTGAAGAAATATAAATTACAAGAATTTTGTAGTATTTTTTTTGATTTTCTAAAATTGAATGCTGCTTCTGTTTTGACCTTCTTTTTATTTTTTTGCTTTAATTAACTATCCCGCTTATCCTCTTCTTGGACATACTTAGTTGGGAAATATCCTTAAATAAAAAAGAAAAGAAAACATATTCAATTGTTTTAGAAAGTCTCAGTGATTAAAAGTATTCTCTCTTGAGAAGCTGCGAGAAGCTTTTTTCTTTCTTTATGAATAACCACATGTCGTCGTGCTCGAAGACCTTTGCCTTCTTCATCGGCGCGACGAGGTTTTCGGGCACGCCTCTCTCTTTCAGGTCGTCTTGCTTTAGAAAAGCACGGAGCAGGTCTGTGGCTGATCTGAAATCTCGCCTCTTTTCCGCTACCCATCTATTGTCTTCTACATATGGCCCAAATATTGCTGTCTTTGAATACTTGTCCAAGAACTGGCGACTATGTTTTCTCGAATAAACAGGTGGACCGACCATTTTTTTGATTGCTGGCAAAAACCATGTTTCTAATTCAAAAACTATAACTGACTTTGTCTGTGACGACCACTCGAAAGCGCGCAAAACGCGGAACTCATTGCGTTCCAAAAGCTTTGCGAACATACGCTTTGCTTTGCGCATCTGCGGATACAATATGTCATCGATTATGTCTGGCCTGTCAAAAACAATACCCAAGAACTTGGTTTCCCTCTTACGAAGCTTTGCTATCTCCCTGCTGTTCAACAGCTTTGGTCTGGAGAAAAAGAATTTTTTACTCGGATTTTTGATGAACGCCTTTGCACTCTCTATCAGACGAATGAAATTTTTTGTGCTTAGAGCTGCTGCTGCATTTCTCTCGCTGTCGACAGGGTCTATGATAATGAGTGGGTTTCTGAACTTCTTTTTCGGCTTTTCAGCCTTTGTGCGCAGATCTATTACCTGACCATATTGCCACTTTGCAACTGCTTTTAGAACATCTTCGAAATGCCCATAATTTATAACGAGCAGCTCGCATATATAGCCTGATATTCCTTCTGTTTTAACGTCGCTGCCATATATGCCAATTCCTTTACAGAACTGCTTGAGCAAGCGAACCTCGTCACGAAGCGTAGGTTCGAGGTTTTCTAAGATGTAAGTAAGATGTAGAGGAGAACGGTCGACAGCTGATCTGATTTTCTCTCCCGATTTCATCCTGTAGCACGGAACAATATCAATCTTGAATTCCTGTCCCCGCCATTTTGTTATGGCTTGAACATATGGATGCTCCGCGTATTTTATGATTGTCTTTGCCTTGAAATGTTTGGAAATTCTTTTTGCAACTTCCATACCCTGCTTTTCCAAATCTTCGCGAGACAACCTCTGCGGAAAAATCATAAACATATCTATGTCATGGTCTCCTTTGAGCCAGGTCTGTTTGCCTGTCGAACCGACAACGCACGGATCAGCGCCGAACTCTTCCCCCTTTATCCTGGCAACGCGGATAAGCTCTTTGACGAAGCTGTCCAGAAACTCCCTGTCCTTTTTCGATGGCTTGATTTTTTTAAGAACATCCTCTTTTATTTGCGCTATCTTGCTTTGTTGTGTCTTGCCCATATTTTAAAATTATCGCTTCATAGTATAAATAAATTATAGGTGTTTTTGTGTACATGATTGTGTTGTCCGGTTATCTACCAGAAATGGCAAAAGCAGAAGCCGAATCAATGATAAAAGCCATGAAAGGCTCTGTCAAAAAAGTAGATAACAATCTGATGTTTTTTGAGGTCAAAAACGTTTCAAATCTTTACAGGCTTGGCCTGGCGCACAGCGTACATGAGGTTCTTCTGGAAGCAAATAAAAAGAACTTTTTCGATGCGGTCCAAAAAATGAAAAAAATCAAGGGGCCGATCGCTGTGAGAGTCAAATTCATGGGAGACAAAAAGCCCGCAGAGAAAAAGATAATAGACGCTGTCTGGCGACAGAGCGACAGGAAGGTGAATCTATGTAAACCAAAAAATGTCATAAATGTTTTCGTGGTCGAGAAAAGGGTAATCGTTACGCGACTCGTTTTCGAAATAGATAAGTCCTTCATTGGGTCGCTGAAAAAGATGCCGTTCAAAAAGCCAATAACAATGGACCCGCGTATTGCTCGGGCAATGATAAACCTAACTGGCTTAACCAAGGGCAGGATTCTAGACCCGTTCTGCGGAACAGGCGCGCTGTTGAAAGAAGCTGCTACGGTGGGGCTCAGGTGCTACGGCTCTGACATATCAGAAGACATGGTAAAGGGCGCGCAAAAGAACCTTGCATTTTTCGGCTTGAAGGCTGTTCTCAGAAAAGCCGATGCAACCAAACTGAAAAGCATATGGCATAAAAAATTTGATGCCATAGTCACAGACCCACCCTATGGCATCTCCACATCATTGTTCAACAAGAATCTGAAGGAATTGTATACCAAATCGCTCAGAAGCATGAAAAGCGTTCTCAAACCGGGCGGTTGTGTTGTAATCGCGGTGCCAAAAAAGCTCGAAAGAAGCGTCATAATAAACGCGAGAAAGCTTGGCTTTGCCGTAGATACAAGAATAGAACAGCGCGTGCACAAGTCGCTGAGAAGGGTGTTTGTCAGACTCTATACATAAACTTCGTCGTGGGGAAAATACATACCATAACCGACATTTAGGCCTCCTGTATTCTCTAAATAAACTCCCGCTACAGTATCTCTTAAATCTGGGTCTATTCTACCAGTATTTTCATAGAAATTATATTGCTGAAATCTAGGCGTAAATCTTTTTCCCTTAACATTGTCTCCAAAAAGAGTTATATCTCCAGGGCCAGGTCTTGGTTTTCTTCTCTTCATATTTACTATTTTGTAGTGGCTACTATTTAAAGATTACGGTTTGCGCTCATACTCAGTCTGGGCTTGTACGCATCTATATAATTTTTTCCATCGAAGTTATTATCATGACCGAGTATGTGGAGCATCGCTGGATAAACCCGAAAACCATGGAAAAGCGCGCGTATCAGGAAGCCATAGCCAAGCGCGCACTTGATGGCAACATGCTCGTGGTTCTGCCAACAGGTATGGGTAAAACACCCTTAGCTGCGCTTGTTGCCGCCTACCGATTGGAGCAGGACATGCATAAGAAGATTATGTTCATGGCACCGACCAAGCCACTCGTGAATCAACATAAAAAAAGCTTTGAGCGTTTCCTCAAGATAGGTCCTGATGAAATAAAAGTCATAACCGGAAAAATAAAGCCTGCCGAGCGCGGCGAGCTCTACAAAAAGGCTGATATTGTCATATCAACGCCTCAAACAATACGGAATGACTTAAAGAAGGGCGTCCTGAACCTGAAAGAATACTCATTACTTATCGTAGATGAGGCGCATCGAGCTGTCAAAAACTATGCATACACTTATGTTGCAAAAAAATATATGCAGCAATCTGAAAAGCCTCTTATACTGGCGCTTACGGCGTCACCCGGTGGCCACCGCTACAGGATAGAGCAGGTGAAAAAGGCGCTTTTTATAAAGAATGTTGAGGTGAGAACAAAGGATGATGAAGATGTCACGCCCTACATCAAAACCATAAAGACGGAATGGGTTGAGGTTGAGCTCACAAAGCCGATGCAAAGCATAAAAAAATATCTCGAATCGATAAAGGACGAAAAGCTAAAAATGCTAATGAAGTGGAGTATTATACGTTCTTCGCGCATCACCAAATCCCAGCTCATAGAACTTCAAAAAAAGCTGGCACGCAGTAAAAGCGGCTCAAGCTTTGCCGCAATGTCATTGATAGCTGAAATCGTGAAGGTGGACCACGCCATCATGCTACTGGAAACGCAGTGCCTATACAGCGTGAAAAGATATATGGACAAGATTGTTAACGAGGGTGTTAAGGGTAATACGAAAGCAGCGACGAGACTAATCGAGAACAGAAACTTTCAGAGCGCGGCGCGGTTGCTCAAAGAACTCATTGAAGAGGGGGAAGAGCATCCAAAAATGGTCAAGCTGCGTGAAATCGTGGAAAAAGAATTCGAGCGCAACGAGAATGCGCGGCTGATAATATTCACGCAATTCAGAGATACCGTAGATAAGATAATTGCGGAGTTGAAAAAAGTCAAAGGATGCAAGCCCGTTGCCCTGATAGGTCAGGCTGGTTCTCGCGGGTTAGATCAGAAAGAACAAGTTAGACTTATAAACGAGTATGACATGGGGTTCTATAACTGCCTTGTTTGCACAAGTATAGGTGAAGAAGGGCTACATCTCGGCAGCGCAACAACAGCTGTTTTTTATGAACCCGTGCCTTCGGCAATCCGAACTGTTCAAAGGCGAGGCAGAGTTGGACGAGAACAAATGGGCCGTATCTACATATTCATAACCAAAAACACGCGCGATGAAGCGTATTACTGGTCCGCGCATCACAAGGAAAAGAAAATGAAAAAGATTCTCTATTCGATGAAGGAAAAGACGCTGAAAGATTTTAGTTAAACGATTTGCTTAAGTTTTGGAGTGAAATAAATGCCTAAAAGAGATGGGAAAGAAGAGCAGAAAAGGGTCAAAATAATTCTTGATAGCAGAGAACGACTTGTCAAACAAATCCTGGCCAACTATGACTGCGTCATTGAGGAGAGGCAGCTGCCTGTGGGCGATTTCGTATTGTCTGACCGCGTTCTTGTTGAAAGAAAGACTGCCGCTGATTTTGTCCAGAGCATTCTTGATGGAAGGTTATTCAATCAGCTAGTCGCGTTGCGTCAGGTGCAGCGGCCAATCTTGATTTTAGAAGGTGAGAAATTCAATGAACGCATAACCAAGAACGCGCTGAGGGGTGCTCTCGGTTCTATAGCAATAGACTACCAGATTCCGATTTTATGGACAAAAGATGTTGAAGAAACCGCGGGGCTCGTGTATCAGATAGCCAAGCGAGAGCAACTGGTAAAGAAGAGGGAAGTTAGCATACGTGTTAAGAGAAAATTTAGAACGCTAGAAGAGGCACAAGAATTCTTGGTAGCCGGATTGCCGTCTGTGTCCACGACACTCGCGCGTCGACTGCTCGAAAAACTGAAAACGCCGGAAAAGGTCTTTACCGCTTCAGACGAGGAACTGAAAGAGGTACATGGGATTGGCAGCGAACTCGTCGCGCGCTTCAAGAAGATATTAAAAAGCGAGTACAAGCGTAAAAAGGAACGTAAAAAAGGATTAACCAGAGAGTAACACAGCAGGCATTGAAAGTCTTACTAGAGATAGAGATCAAGTGCAAGAGCTTTGTTGTACCCTGTTTTTTCACAAATAAAATAATATGCCCATAAAGTCAATCTCTTTTTTTTAAAAAAGTTATATACATTTTCTCTAAGGATTTCATACCTCTCTTTGATGGTTCCGATGTCAAACATGTATTTTCTTTCTATTTCTTTTCCAAAAGACTCGTCCAGAGGAGGTCCACGGTTTAAAGTTAGATCAACAACCTTATTTTTTGTTCCATCGCTTACCACATTAAAATAATGCAGAACCTCATCTTTTGAGAAATAAGTGGAGAAATCCAATCTTTTGATTTTTCCACCGAGAAAGTCTTGCACCACTAACGAAGTTACATCACATTGTCCCTCTGGTGGTGGGCAACCAGCAAACCTTTCATTAACAGTTTCATCTGACCAGGATGACTTTAAAGCTTTTTTGAGTATCGCAATGGTTTTATCAATATACATGGGATTATCCCTTGTATAATTAAAGTCATTGTCCAATAATTTATTAAAAGTTTGCCACAGAGTGTAGTGTAGCTATGTTATATACGACAAACACATTCGTGCCTTATAACCATTCGATCGAGGAAGCGGACGTGGTTTTCCTAGGTGTGCCTTTTTCCTCGACATCAGTGAGCGAAACAAGTCAATATGGACCCTTGATTGTCCGGGAATCACTAAGACTAATAGAGGATTGGGATGGCAAAAATAATGTATTTCAAAAAATATGTGATGCTGGTGACCTTGAGGTTGTTCCTGGTTCTTATGAGCTCACAGCAGAACGACTGAGGGACACGATAAAAGACATAAGAGCTACCAACCCTAATGCATTTCTAATTTTCGTCGGCGGTGAACACCTGATAAGTCTGCCTATAGTTGAGGAACTGCGGCCAAAGACAATTGTACAACTAGATGCACATGCTGATTTACGACCAGAGTTTCTTGGTCTGAAACATAGTCATGTGACATGGGCATACCACGCGTCAAATATTTCTCGCATTATACAACTTGGTGTGCGTTCATGGTCCAAAGAAGATGATTTGTCTAGAGCCGAGCAAGTCAAAGATATTACGACTATCCAGAAGTTGAATGGACCAATCCATCTGACTGTGGACATGGATGTTTTTGATCCACCTTATGTTAAAACCGGCCTGCCAGAACCTGGCGGGCTGCGGCCGGAGCAGGTTTTCGCCATCATAGACTCTATTTGTAAATATAATATAGGCAATATAAAAAGCGTGGACATTGTGGAAATAGCCGACCGCTCGCTGCCCAGCAACACCGGGTTTTTGGCGGCACAGATTATAAAAAGGGTTTTAAGCAAGCGAAAAGAATAAAATCTCGTTTCTGCGGTTGCCTCACTAGTTCTAGAATATCATAGAATCAGAGAATAGCTACAACGTAAAGATAATGAAAAACAAAAGAAAAAAGAATAGCTGCCGAAGCAGCTCGGCAGAGTTTAGTTTTAACCAAACAACAGCTCATAGACAGCCCAAAGGCCACCTACTAGCACTGCAATGAAACCAAGTATACCCACTATTTCGCCGATAATCGCTATTGTTGCTATGTTGAAGATTGTCCATCCCCATGTTAGCGAGAACAGGTTAGCGACCAAGATCAATATGGCGCCACCCATCATCCATGAGAACGGTTTCTGAACGTTCTTCTTGACGATCTTTGTGTACTCTGCCAACGCTAGTCCGAAAAGGACAGCGATTGCGTATCCTACTAATCCTTCAAAAACCATTGGTTATCACCTAAAAGTTATTCTGACCAATTAACATAAAAAGTTTTTTATACGACGATTGACGAAAAATAGCTTTATATACACCTTCTACACATTTGTTAGCCGTTTTTAAAATTTTGTCAACACTATCTCAGTGATAGTTATGTTGTATCTTGTTGGTATAGGAATGGAAGAAAAAGATCTCTCACTGAAGGCGATAGAAGCCATGGTTAACTCTCAGAAGGTTTACATCGAGAGCTACACAAGCAAATGGCTTGGTTTCAAGGAAGACCTCGAGAAGCTCACGAGAAAAAAGATAGAAACCTTGGACAGAAAGGACATGGAAGAAGGCGTGAGAAAGATTCTGAAGGAGGCGAAAGAGCGAAGCGTAACCATACTTGTTCCCGGAGACCCCTTAACAGCAACAACACATATAGAAGTCATTCTTTCCGCAAAAAAGGACGATTTACCAGTAAAAATTATCCATGCACCAAGCATTTTTTCTGTGGTTGCCGAAACAGGCCTGCAAATATACAAGTTCGGTGAAACTGTCTCGCTGCCAAGACCGCGGGAGAATTACAAACCCGTGAGCTGGATGGATAAAATATATAAAAACTTAGAACATGGGCTGCATACACTAGTGCTGCTCGATGTCGAGCCACAACCCATGACAATAAAAGAAGCGATCAAGATAATTAAAGAAAGCGATGAAAAAAAGCTGTTGAATGACAAAAAAATTATTGCTTGTTCGTGTCTGGGAACAGAAAAGCGGTTGATTAGATGCGACGTAATAGAGAACCTAATAAAATGCAGCGGTGATTTCGACACACCCGCCTGTATAGTCATTCCAGGTAATCTACACTTCAAAGAGGAGGAAGCACTCAAGATGTGGTCCGAATGACAGAAGAACAGCTGAAAAAAGAAACAAAAAAATGGCTCGAAAAAATAGAAAAAAAGCTTTCGGATGTGCGCAGTCATGATGAAAAAGGCGAGTACTTCCTAAAGAACATAAACGCCTATGTGAGCGATTCAAAGCATTTTCTTGAAAAAGGCGACCTTGTTCGCGCCTTTGAAGCTGTTATATGGGCTTGGGCGTGGCTAGAAATAGGACTTGAACTTGATAAGCTAGAATCCCCTGAATAAAAAATACCAGAAAGCCACGGAAATTGCGAAGCTTATAATACCGCTTACGATTTTCAAAAGCTTGTGGTCTGTCTCATGCCACTCTTCCCGCACAAGCCATATGAATGTGCGATAAACTCCACGTGCTGTTTTAAGTGAATCGTGAATACTCATATGAGCACCCCTAAATGATTAATCATTTTACCAGTATCTAATGATTCTCAGAGTTTCTTTATCCTTCCCGGCTTTGGCTCGAAGCACACACCATCGGACAGAAGCTCGTTTATAATCGGGTCTATGGTCTGCTCATCCAAGCCAGATTCTTCTATGATGTCCGTATAGTCTGCACCTTCGCCGCTATCAAGCTTCTCGATAATTTCTAGTATCTTTTTCTTGCTTTCTTCCGTGTCTTTTGGTTTTTCTGCTTCTTCCTCTCCCAACTCTTCTGATGCTATGATAGCCTCAACGCGCTCTGGCTCTATATGATGTCGCTCTTGCATCAGTCGTTTTAGTTCATCAAGGTCTGATGTGCTTTTCTGTTTTTCAAGGACAAGCTTTTTAATTTCTCGGTCTTCTTCCTCTTGTTTTTTGAGCTCCAATTTCCTCAGGGTAATCCAGTTAAGGTCATCCACCTTATGAACAATCTCTGGAATTATGTAAATCTCTCCGTTCCATTCCCTAACCTTTCCAATGACGTCGACGAGGTCTCCTTCCTCCACGCCGTCAAATATTAGCATACCCTTGAACGCCTTTACTCTTATGGTGTCTGTTCCATCATCTATGGTTATCGCTGAGTATTCCTTATTGTCTGACTGATACTTGTGCACGACAAAACCAAGCACCCTGACACGAGATAGCATTCTGCCAAGCATCGTAAGAATATAGTTTGGATTGAATCCCTCTTGTTTTATATACTGTCCACTCGTCATGTCCTTTATTGTGCATTTTACCGCTGTCAATCGTTTCTGCTCTGGCATGAATATAAATAACGGCAAATCTTTTTAAAACAGACCGCAAAAACCCTTCTCAACAACCTTTTCTTAGTTATGTCGCTAGTCATACCATAATTTTTCAGCCGACCGAAAGCTTTATATACTACCATATAGTAGTTTATAACAGAGAGATTATAATTATTACTATTGGGTGGTGATTTAGATGGATTTCATGGAAAGGCTTGTCGATTTGGCTCATGATGACATTCTTGGCATAACTGACAAGAGTGAGAAAAAGATGAAAAAAATGTTAAAGGGCGAGACGCTCGAATTCTACGATTTTATCAAAGGGCAACTTTCAATAATCTTTAAAGCTAATCCTACACTTGCCAGCAAAATAGCAATAGACCTTGCCGAAAGAAACAAATTTCTGGGTTTCGTCATAAAAGAATATAAGATGATGAAACGATTGTCCTGAGTGTCGTTTTTAAGTTTGTCTTATAAAATCATAAAATTTTGCAAGATGCAATATGTGCGAAAAAGATGACGACCTTTTATTTATAGAAAAATGTGGCATAGAAACAGCTGTGTCAGAGCTGGAAGGCAAGGATGCAAATTATCTTTTTGTGATAGAAGAAATGAATAAATTAAAGGAGCGGCAAACAAGGCTGAACATTCTAAAAGCTTTTCTGAAAGGTTACAACTCCGAGATTGAGAAATATGAAATATATTTAGAATCAGAAATAGTAAAAAAGTGGGAAGAAATTGATGAGTCGCTAGAAGCCAGAAAAAGAGAATTAATGGACAAATACCAAGACAACTGGCCAGATAGATACATAAAATTTATTGAGGATGAGAAATCAAAACTTAAAGGGCGGAAAAATAAAGAGCTGGATCCGAATACGAACAAAAAACGAAAGGAAAAAAGCAAAGATAAAATAGAATCTCTCGCAAAAGATTTCTATGGAAATTTATATAAAGACAAGGATTTCATAATCAACAATCTTCTCAAATATATAGAAAAAGCGAAAGACCTGCGAGAAAAAGAAAAGATGCTGAAAAAATTCTCAAGATACGCCATTGAAAAAATTAGAAATAATTTGAGAGAGTATGAAACATGGGCAGATAAAATAATAAAAGATTATGCAGAGCTGTCTGAATATCTAAAAAGGAAAATAAAAGAAGATAATGAGATAGTGTACCGTCCGCCTGTCAAATCTGTCGCGTATTAAGACATGCGCAATCAGACTTTTCTGATGTAACCCGATCTTGGTTCGAATACGGTTCCGTCCCTCTTGAGCCTATCAATAATCTCCAAGACGTCGCTGTCTGACATGCCATGCTTTTCTGATGCCTCTGCCTTAATATCTTCTATTGAAACACCTCTTCCTTCCTCATGAAGCGAATCGATAATTTCAAGCACAGCTCTGATTTTATTTCTCTGGCTTGTTGTTATACCGGACTCTATGCGATCTATGTCTATCCGCCCTGTTTCTGGCTCATATCCTAATTGTCTCAACGAAAACTTCATTATCTTGATAGCCCTTTGGGCATCCTCGACAGTCACATGGTCAGAAAGTCTAACCTTGGCAGAAGCCTCTGCCATTCGGATTAATGCCTCATATTGCCTTAGTGTTATGGGAACTGTTGCTGTCTCCTCTCCAGCGTATCTGTTTCTCATATCCACGTAAAAATCCCTAAGAACTTTTGAAGCTTCTTCAGTAAGGCGTATTTTTGTGCACTTCATTTTTGCATACGCTAGGTATTTTCTTAGAAATGGTACCGGAATTGTGGGTATTGTTGTTTCTGGAGACATTCGAGATGTAAGTATATGTTCGGCAAGTTCTCTGTCCTTTGCTCTGTCAGGTTTGTCTCTGAGAGCGAATTTGAGGTCAAACCTACTCATCAGTGTTTGTGGAATATCAATCTGTTTGACTATTGGTTGCATTGGGTCAAACCGACCAAACTTGGGATTGGCTGCAGCAAGAACAGCGGTTTGACTTGGGAGCGTTGCTGTGATACTCGCCTTTGCTATACTTATTGTCTCCAAAGACATTGCCTCATGCATGGCTATTTGGTCATCCTTGTTCATCTTATCGAATTCGTCTATGCTTATCAGTCCTTTGTTCGCAAGTACGAGCGCTCCTGCCTCAAGAACCCAACCCCCGGTTAGCTCTTCCTCTTTTCTGACACTTGCCGTAAGGCCAGCGCCCGTGACCCCCTTACCAGAAACATATTTCCCACGAGGTATGACATCACTGACCAGTTTGAGTATTTGACTCTTCCCTGTACCGGGGTCTCCTGTTATGAGAATATGAATATTGCCTCTAACCCTTGTCCCATCTGGCATCTGATGGGGAACGCCCCCGAACATCTGGAGAACAATTGCCTCTTTTATCTCGTCAAACCCATAGATGGTCGGTGCTATGGAGTGCATGAGCTTCTCGAATATCATCGGGTCAGATGCAAATTCTTTTATTTTCTTTTCATCTTCTGGTGTAATCTCGAGCTCTTCGTACTCTATATCAGATGGCTCTACATAGTTAACATCTATATAAATATCCCTTTTGGTTGCTTCCTTGCCTCCTATTTTTATGGGCAACTCCTTCACAACGCCAACTATTTTTATTCTGTTTCCCGGGTCTGTCTTGCGTTGCATCTCTGGCGTTGTCAAGTCACCCTTCAGAAAAACGGCTATCTCTCCCGGACGTTCGCCTGTTGTTATCTCGAAAGGCTCATTTATGCGAAGCCACCTTATATCAACCATCTTTTTCTCAACAAGATCAAAACCAGATTTTCTTCCACACTCACAAAAGTTTGGCTTCCTCAGTATTTTTCCCACCTGCTCGACCTCTATTAATGCTCCACAATCAGGACACTTATAGACGGTAGAATATATCTGTGGCTTGACTTCTGACGCAGATTTTACTATTCCGTCTATACAATACAATTTGTCTATGTGTTTGGATCTTAGGTTTCTGATTCGAATGTTTCTTCTCTCTGGGAGATTTTTCACTCTTATGTTAATTTCTGTATACTCAGGTAGGTCTATGTTCTTGACAGCCTCCTGAAATTCTTCGAATGTCTTTTCTGGTTCTTCAAGAAGTTGGTCAGCAATCAATGGGTCGAACCTGTCGAGCAAGGAAAAATCGATAACAAGAGATGTTTTTCCCTCTTGGCATAACTTAAGAAGTTCGTTATAATAGTTGCTTTTCAAAAATTCTTCGAACCTTGCTTTTATGTCCATAACAGCCACCATCAAATACAATTGTATTCATAATTCTGTTTTGTATAACATAGCACCAAATAGTAAAACGATAGCAAAAACTATTGAATAAACAATGCCCTTGCAACCTGGTTACCAACTAGTGTCAATAACCAATATCTAATAGCACGAATATCTTTTTAGGTTTATCCCAAATCTCAGGGAAATCTTTTTAAATCACGGGTGTAATTATCTCGTATTTTGCACATTTCCTAAAAAGCCTGATGAGCAAAGATGAGGAGGAAAAAGTGTAATAAAAATCGCACTGAAAAAAGCAACCGATTACGTAGAATCACGGAAAAGAGTCTTTCTCTTATTCTGCTCAAGTTTTCATTGACCTGAGCTTTTTCTGGAGAATTGTTATAGCTTTTTTGACTGCTGCCAAGCTCTTTGCTCCTGCGCAGATTACACGTCCGGAACTGAAAAGCAGAAACGCGACCTTTGGCTCAAATATCCTATAGACAAGGCCTGGGAATTGCTCGGGCTCGTATTCACTTGACTCAAGGCGAAACGCCAGCATGTCGAGGTTAAGCTCCTTCTTGAGATCAACAGAAACGACAATATTTTCTATCTTTACCTTGATCTTATTTTCATTGACACGTATACCACTTTTCTTAATTTTTTTAACAACCCTTTTCAGTGCTAGTTTTGCGTCGGGTATGGAACGCGCCCCAACACAGATTATTTTACCGGACCTGAATATTAGCGTTGCAACGTGTGGATCGTCCAGGCGATAAACCAATCCTGGGAATTGCTCAGGCTCGTATTCACTGGCCTCGAGAATTGTCAGAAGCTTGTCAAGAGAAATAATCTTTTCGATATTGGTAGAAGCCACAACATTCTCTATAGTCACTTTAACCTTGGTAGCCATCTTCCCACCCCATAAAAATTATAATCTCAAACTAATCTCTGTACGAAAGTTTTATGTAAGATAATAGTTAATTATAAAGAAAAAAGTATTTAAATAGTCACCACATGCCTATAAGTTCTCAGAGTCTTTCTTGTAATTCACGTACTTCCAAAACTCACCTATAACAAGCACGGTACAGGATGTGAGAGCTATTTCTACCCAGTCCAGAGCAGACAATGGTACTGTCTTGAAGAGCATCTGAGCAAATGGTATATAAACCACTCCCACTTGCATCAAAATAGTTAATAAAACAGCGCCTATAAGATATTTGTTCGTAAAGAATCCAATCTTATAGAGAGGGTCCTTGAAAGACCTGAAGTTGAATATATTAAACTTCTCAAACATGACTATCGTTGTGAATGCCATAGTTCTGGCCTTGTATAAAGCAATGCCACGGGAAAGCTCCGAATAAAACATAAAAACCGTGCCCGCCGCTATTATAATTCCCAGTCCAAGCAGAGCGAAAAAAACATTTCTCGACAATATTGATGCGTGCGGATCGCGTGGTCGCCTCTTCATTATATTCTTTGCCGCGGGTTCCATTCCAAGCGTCAAAGCAGAAACTCCATCGGTAATAAGATTCATCCACAATATTTGAACAGCTATGAGTATGAGTGGCAAACCCAACAAAATGCCTATGAATATCGCAAGTATCTCTCCCATGTTTGACGAGAGTAGGTAACGAATGAATTTCTGTATGTTGTCATAAATCCTTCTACCTTCTTCGACAGCCGAAACAATTGTAGCAAAGTTATCATCAAGTAGTATCACGTCTGATGACTCCTTTGCAACATCTGTGCCAGTTATGCCCATTGCAACTCCTATGTCTGCCTTTTTAAGTGCTGGTGCATCGTTTACACCATCACCAGTCATTGCAACAATCTCTCCGCGATTCTTGAGCGCTTGAATTATTCTCAGTTTGTGACGCGGTGAAACACGCGCGAAAATCTCGACATCTGTTATTATTTTTTCCAGTTGTTCATCAGACATCTTATCTAATTCCTCACCCGTAATGGCTTTGCCCCTCAACCCTATTTCATTTCCGATACTTTTTGCTGTTAGAAGATGATCTCCTGTAACCATGATCACCTTGATTTTTGCCTCTTTACAAACCTTTACAGCATCTTTTACTTCTTTGCGCGGTGGATCAATCATTCCCGCCAAACCAACAAAGACCATATCTCTTTCTACTGTCTTTTCGCTTATCTCTGTTCTCTTTGGTATTTTTCTATAAGCGAACCCGAGAACACGGAGAGCCCTACCAGCCATGTGCTGATATACAGAAACTATGCTCTTTACATCCTTCTTTGTTAGTTTCACTTCTTTGCCGTTTTTGTATATTCTTGTGCATTTGTTTATTAGAACATCAGGAGCACCTTTTGTATAAGCAACGAGCCCGCCTTTATCATTGATGTGTATAGTTGTCATCATTTTTCTCTTTGAATCGAATGATATCTCACTAATAGGCTCCAACGCCTTTTTGCCGCGTTTTATTCCTGCTTTAGCTGCAGCAACGACAAGCGCACCCTCTGTTGGGTCTCCTATAATCTTCCAGGCGTTTCTTTTACCAGATTTGTTACGCCTCTCGAGTATTGCGTGATTACAGAATAATCCTATTTTCAGTAGCAGCCGCAAGGCCTGGTCTGTCGCGCCTGATTCGATAACTTTACCATCGACTGAAAAACTGCCATATGGCTCATAGCCGTGGCCTGTAACTTTTATCGTTTTACCATTAACAAAAATTTCCCTCACAGTCATCTCGTTCTTTGTGAGGGTTCCTGTCTTGTCAGTGCATATAACTGTTGTTGAACCGAGCGTTTCGACGGCTGGCAGCTTTCTTATTATTGATTTACGACGAGCCATGGTCCGCACGCCGAGCGCGAGTGATATAGTAACAACAGCTGGCAAACCTTCTGGTATTGCAGCGACAGCAAGACTAACACCTGTCATAAACATCTCAAAGGCGGGCTTTCCCTGTAGAAAACCAATTATAGCAACCAGAGCACAAATAGCAAGAGAGAGTATGCCCAGCTTCTTTCCTAGAACCGCCAATCTTTTCTGAAGGGGTGTCTGACCCACCTCCATTGTTTGCGTCATTTTAGCAAGCCTTCCTATCTCGGTGTTCATTCCTGTCTCAACAACAACCGCCTTTGCAAATCCGTTTGTCACGACTGTTCCTGTAAATAGCATATTAGTACGCTCAGCCAAAGGCACAGACGAGTCCAGCGTTTTCACAGATTTTTCTACTGGAACAGACTCTCCGGTAAGAGACGCCTCGTTTACCATTAAATTAGTTTCTTTTATTATCACGGCATCGGCAGGAATCTTGTCACCTGCTTCAACTATAATTATATCGCCCGGGACGAGCTCTGTTGCGTCTATCTCTTTTTCCTCTCCGTCGCGAATCACACGAGCTTTTAGGCTAAGCATCTTCATTAGCGCTTCTATCGCTTTCTCTGCGCGCCAATCTTGTATGAAGCCGAGTATCGCATTAAAGATTATTATTGCAAATATTACTGCCGCGTCTAGCGTCTGGCCTATAAGTGCAGAAACAATAGTGGCGATGACAAGAATTATTATGAGAAAACTCTTGAACTGTTCCAGAAAGATTTTTAATGGAGTTTCTCTTGATATGCGTTTAATCTCGTTTCTGCCATAGACTTGAAGCCTTCTCTTCGCTTCGGTGTTGCTGAGGCCATGCTCATCTGTTTTGAGCTGGCTAAAAATATCTTTTATATTGACCGCGTGCCACGCCTTGTCCGGTTTCATTTCCAAGTCCATGCATAAATCTTATCAAAAGATGAATAAAGAGTTTTCGGTTAATTGACTTTTGTTTTATAGTTAAAAAACAAAGAAAGACTTAAATATTAGCCGAATAAACTAATATAATATGATAGAAATTTTCAAGACCATAGATGGAAGATTAAAACAAATCAAAAATCCCGTTGAAGGTAGTTGGATTAGTCTTATTTCTCCGACAGAGGAAGAACTGGCACGGCTAAAAAAAATCATAACCATACCTGATGAGATTTTTATATCTTTGAGTGATATAGAAGAGGTGCCTGATGCCGAAAAGTACAGAGATTTCATATTTATCCTTGTGAGGACGCCGCAAAAAAATCCAAAATGGTCAGAACTAGAATACTCCACGGTTCCGCTGGGCATAATCATTTCAAGAAAATATCTTATAACAATATGCTTTTATGAAAATGATATAATAGAAAAGATGAAACGTAGTAAAATATATACATCTAAAAAAATACAAACCACGTTAAAACTTCTTCTGGTTTCTGCAAAAACCTATTTGAACTATTTGAAGAATATCAATAAAAGAATTTACTCTAGACAAAAAAATCTGGAAAAACATATGAAAAACGAAGGGCTCATAAAACTTTTGAATATCCAGAAATCCTTAGTGTACTTCTCCACATCACTTAAATCAAATCAGATTTTAATCGAAAAATTGACAAAAAATAAGGTCTTTACCAAATTTCATCAAGACAAAGAACTTCTCGAAGACGTGATGGAAGAAACAAAGCAGGCAATACAAATGACAAATGTGTACTGGAACATTCTTAACGAAATGACTGAAGCGTTCGGTTCAATCATATCAAACAACGTCAACATGGTAATGAAACTTTTAACATCCATCACAATTATTTTGATGCTACCAACGCTCGTTGCAAGCATTTATGGGATGAATCTTCCTTTACCTTTCCAACATTCGCCACATGCTTTTGAGATTGTAATGGGAATGTCCATAATTCTTTCAATAGTTGGAGTTCTCATTTTCTGGAGAAAGGAATTATTTTAGAATGTTGAATCTTTTTTGATTTTCTGAGAAACGCGCGTGGTAACCAGATTATAATAGAGTCTACATTATATGTTGAATGTTAATAGAAATCTGTTAGTAAATGGCATTGCAGTAAATATAAAAACATGCCATCTCTAATTCTTATTGTTATGAACATTAAGAATATCTTTGAACTCAGAAAAAAAAATCTAGAATTCTTTAGAAAACCCTTTGGCCGACTCTTTGTCAATCACGATAAACTTGTCAGGTACATAAAGAAGAAAAATCCAAAAAAAATTATTACGGTCGGTGACATCTCTTCAATCAATCTCATTGAAACAGAATTGCAACCCGATATTATGATAATAGATGGTAAGACAAAGCGAAAATTACTGAGCAAAGAAGCTTTAAAAAAAGTGAAAGCACTTATCGCTTTGCGCGTAAAAAACCCAAGAGGAGTTATATCCAAAAATGCGTGGCAGACAATCAAGCAAGCTCTTTCTTACACAATTCCGGTAAAGATATTTGTGTACGGTGAAGAAGATTTGCTAGTCGCTCCGGTGACTTATTTCGCGCCGAAAGGCAGTATTATTCTTTATGGATTGCGAGGAAGAGGTGTTGTTGCTGTTACCGTAAATGAAAAAAAGAAGAGGCAAATTAAAAAATTGCTCAAAGTTGAAGAACATCCTCTTGTGATGATTGGTGGTAGTTGGGACCGACTTCACGCTGGTCATAGATTCATACTACTCACCGCATTTGAACATGGAAAAAAAGTTTGCATAGGAATAACATCAAAAAAATTCTTCGAAGAAAAACTTAGAAAGAAAAGACAGCAAAACCGCGGACAGGACTTTTCAGAAAGAAAAGCAAATGTTCAGAACTTCTTGAAAGAGTTTAACCTCGCGAAAAGAGCATCATTCTATGTACTGAATGATATGGTTGGCATCAGCTTGGAAACAAATGGAGTTATAGTTGTGTCAGATGAGACATATCCAAACGCCCTGAAAATAAATGAGATGAGAAAAAAAAATGGTAAAAAGCCAATAAAAATAATAAAGATAAAAAGAATACCTGCTCAGGATAAAATTGCGATATCTTCAACGCGTATTCGCTCGAAGAAGATAGACAGAAATGGGCTTATTATAAGTAAAAAGCGAGATAAGAAACAAAAAGAATAACTAATTGCTAAACCAGAACCACATTAATGGGGTTACTTCTCTTTTTCCTCGGGGCATTTTTGTATGCTTGTCAGATCTATCTCATATTTTCCAGGCGCAATTCTTATGACTATCGGTCGCTGGGTAAACAAATTTGTCAGATCTATCTCATATTTTCCCGGTTTTATTACACGAATTGCTTCTAAGTCTAAAACAACAGATTCATCCGGCCTTATATTTTCCTCGCCCACAATGTCTCTGACATCGCTTTCGATTTCATCTATCTGCTTTTTCGTTAGTTGAATGAACTCATCGGTGTCTTTTAGCTGCTCCTCTTTCACATGTATAAAGAATTTTCCACCACACACACTACATCCATTTCTGAGGTCTGCGTCATCAGGATAAATTTTTCCACATCTTGTACATCTGTTAGGCATTTTTAATCACCAGAAAAAACGCTTGCCAAAACAATCACTTCATAAATAATAAAAGATCTGTAGGGTCTTTCTCTATTTTCTTGATTATGTCTGCGGGCCCTATTATTGTCATGCCTCTTTTCTTTCCAAGTATTATTTCTATTATTTTCTCTTTTATGACATCAGACCATGTTTTGTCTTTTTTTACCTCAGAAAGCTCAAGAGAATTTAATTCAATTCCACTGAACTTCGAAGAAATCTTTTTCATTGCAGCCCTTATTAATCTTGCTTCTTCTCTTGGCATTAATTTGGCGTCAACAATTATTATAGTATTCTTTTTCAGGTCGCTAATCAAATCTCTCGTTCTTTTATTTTTCAAAACCTCATAAGGTATAAATTTTATTTTTAATTTCTCATCCATTCACAACAACTCAAACAGCTCATTGTAAAGGTTTTTGATTCCGCTTCCCTTCTTAGCGCTTATGCCAATAACTTTGTATTTTGGAAATGCTTCTCTGACCTTTTGCGCATTTGCACGCTTTAAGTCTATTTTATTGGCGACTATCAACACAGGTGTGTTACGCGCCTCGAGGTTGCCAAGTATGGTAACATTGACTTGGTCAATGGGATTTTTCGAAGCGTCCAAAACAACGAGAACGGCATCCATTTTGTCTAGCCATTTTATGGCTTCTATCACACCCTTCGTTGCCTCTTTTGCACGTTGCTTAGCTTTCTTCTTTTTAAGGCCTCTTTTGACAAAATCCTCAAAATCTATTTTTGTAGCTATTCCTGGTGTATCAACGAGCTTGAAGACGAGTTTTTTATTCCCCTTCTCTATCGTAACCTTTTCTTTTACTTGTATCTCCCGTGTTTCGTGGGGTATGCTCGACACTTTTCCCATCTTCTCTCCAATCCAGTCCATGCATATTCTGTTGGCGAGAGTTGTCTTACCAGAATTTGTCGGTCCGTAAAGTCCCAGCCGAACCTCCGTTTTTCTTCTAAAAATAGATCTAATCAGAGATTTTAACCAATTGTGCAATCTCTTAAGAGGTCCCCCCACCATATTTACCTACCGTTTCAGTTTGTTGTTTAATTTACATTAAATAAGAAGTTTTTAATAGCTTTGTTTGCCCGCGAAATGGCTGATTTGCGTTTAATTGGCGCAGATGCCCTTTAGAGGTTGGACTGATTATATGGAAGAGAAATCAAGGTCGGTGAGCCTTAATCACACTTTTCTAAATGTTCTAAAGCATCTAAATGAGGGCCTGGGAACATACCGCTGCTTGCCATAGAATAAATAAGTTTACAGAGCAACCAAAATTAGATTTTAATATCTTCACTCAAGAATATTAACAGATGGTATCATGGATGTTAAAAACATTGGCACGTGGCTTGTAATTTGCGGTTTACTGATATTGATGGTTTATCCGATATACAAGGCTTTCATAGAGAGTGATGTCCCATTGCTCATTAAGATGGGTCTTGTCATGCTGTTCTTCGGTATTTTATTGATACTTGTGAAGCTCTATCTTGAGAAAGGAAAGGCTCCGAAAGAAAAAGACATAGAGTATAAAGTTTAGGAGGTGCGATGAATGATAATCGTCAATACAGAGACCGTTCCCGGAAAGAAAATCACAAAAGCATTGGGGATTGTTAAAGGTAATGCAATCAGAGCAAAACACATTGGAAAGGACATTATGGCTGGTCTTCGAAATGTAGTTGGCGGCGAACTCACTGAATACACACAGATGCTTAGCGAAACGAGAGAAATAGCGCTACAACGTATGGTAAAGAGTGCGGAGAAGATGGGCGCAGATGCTGTCGTTAATGTGCGCTTCGCCACATCACAGGTTATGACTGGCGCTGCTGAACTCCTTGCATACGGGACTGCTGTCAAACTAGAATAGTGTTTGTGGAGAGTTCTCGACAGGTGGTGTTATGAAAGAAGAAATAATAAATGTGGATAATCCGAATGAATATGAAATAATAATAGGCCAGGGTAATTTTTCTATATTTGCTGTCGATGACTTGTATAGAGCCCTATTTGCGGCCGTTCCGAAAATGGACTTTGCCGTTGCGATGAACGAAGCAAAACCACAACTCACACGCGTTAATGGGAATAATGAAGAACTAAAGAAGCTTGCTGCGGAAACGTGCCTTAAAATCGGCGCAGGTCATGTCTTCGTAGTTTACATGAAAGGCGCTTATCCCATACATGTCCTGAAGGCCTTGAAAAGCCACCCATGCGTTGCTGGCATTTATGTTGCGACATCCAATCCATTACAAGTCATTATAAAGGAAACGGAGCTTGGCAGGTCTGTTGTCGGCATTGTGGATGGAAAAAAGGCAACAAAGATTGAAACGGACGAACAGAAAAAAGAAAGGCGAGAAATGCTTGAGAAGTTTGGTTTCGTTGTCAGGTAGAGATTAACCGACACAAAAAATCAACCAATATATCTTATTTCGGGTTCGATTGCTTTTTTTCTTCTCTTTTTTGTATTCTTTTTTTGCGTTTTTATGCTTTCTGGTTTTCGTGTTTTTGATTGCTGCGGTCTTGCCCGGGTTTCCTTGCTGACATCAACCGTCAGAGGGACTTGCATCACTCTTCCGCATTTGTTGCATTTAACTACAACAGCGCATACAGAACTTGTTAACACGGAACAACCTTTTGTCTGAAGGCGCGCTGCTATGACTATATCCAATTTATTACCACACTTGCATCTCATTTGCTCACCATGAATATAAACTATTCATATCAAAATGTAACTATTGATTAGTAAGAAACTAACAAGAAATCTTTAAAAACCCCTGTGATGTTCTAGTGTGTTGTGATAATATCTGCACATCTTTTTTAGCTTACATATATCACATCTAGGTTTTCTGGGCTTGCAAACACGTTGCCCAAACTTTACCATAAGCTCGTTTATAATGAGCCAGTATTTTTTCGGCACGGCTCTTATGAGTTCGGCCTCTGTTTGTGCAGGTGTTTTTGTTTGGACCAGACCAAGCCTGTTTGAAATCCTGTGAACATGGGTATCAACAGGTATGCTCGGTGTTCCAAAAGCATAAACAAGCACACAGTTGGCTGTTTTGCGGCCGATCCCCGGAAGCTTTAGCAGGCTTTCAACATCCCGAGGGACTTTGCCACCGTACTTCTCTAGAAGAATCTTGCTTATCTTCTTGATTCTTTGCGCCTTTACTTTGTAAAAGCCCGATGGCTTGATGAGCTTTTCAATGTCATTTGTTTTTGCGACAGCCAGCTTTTTTGGTGTGTTGTATTTTTTAAAGAGTGATTTTGCTGCTTTTTCTGTATTTTCATCCCGTGTGCGCTGGCTGAGGACAGTCGCTATCAGAACATGGAATGGGTCTTCGTGTTGCACAGTAGCAGTCGTAGAGCCAACCTGTCTCTTCATCTCCTTAATAATGGTTTTTATTTCTTTCGTCATGAGAATCGACACAAAAAGGTTTATTAATAGGCATGCAAAATTAATTTAAAATCAAAAATTTAAATGATTAGCAAACTTAAAGAATTATTAAAGAATTATAAAACATTAAACAGTTTATCAGGAGGTTGAACAATGCCACCAAAAGTTGACCATGATAAGTGTATTGGATGCGGTGCTTGCGTTTCTGTTTGTCCTGTCGGAGTTTTCGAACTTAGAGAAGGAAAATCGCATGTTGTAAACCCCGACAAGTGCACGGAATGCGAGCAATGTGTTAAAAATTGCCCAGTAAGCGCAATAACGCTGGAGAAAACAAAAAAGGAATAAAATGTTCTGCCATCACACAGGAGATTGGATTTTAGTATCTGAAAGATCAAAGACGTCGAGGCAATAAATAAACCCATCTGAAAAAAGGACAAGTATATCGGATAATTGGCTGTTCTGCTTTGAGGCTACTCGCGAAGCCGTAAAAAGAACAAATACATCGGTCAAGCACAGGTCACGCGAATATGGGGCAGAGCAAGAAGCACACGTAAAACAGAGCAAATATACCAATAAGCCCGGCTGGTCCAACATCAGTATTAATATGCACAGACGTGAATCAGAGTAAATGCATCGGTTGGGCATGTCAAGCTTTAAAAAATTTTCATTCAAGTTTTAGATATGCTTGAACAGTTTTTTCAGTATTTGCCAGAGTCCACGTATGTGGCGGCACTGCTGATTCTCATTTTTTCTTTTATCCTAGCTGAGGTTGTATCGTATCTGTTCAAAAACTTTTTACCAAAAATAACGTCCCGCACCAAGACAGACTTTGATGACAAGCTCGCAGCGATGCTTAGGAAGCCCGTATTCTACACGATAATACTGGCAGGTATCTATACATGTATAAAATATCTTGGTCTGGGACTATCAATAGCAACGATTGTAGACAACACCGTACTAACGATCCTCATTATCATCGTGTCGTTCACAGCCGCCAAAATAGTGAAACTCTTCATAGAAAATTATGGTAAAAAAATCGCTGACCGCACCGAATCTGATTTGGATGATCATCTCCTGCCACTCTTGGAGAATCTATCCGAACTATTCGTTTACTTTATCGGAATTATGTTCATACTGAGAATTTGGAATATAGACATAACACCTCTGCTTGCATCAGCCGGAATAGCTGGCTTCGCAATCGCTTTTGCTGCTAAGGATACAATAGCAAATTTCTTCGGTGGCATGTCCATATTCTTTGACAAGCCGTTCAGGATTGGTGACAGAATACAACTTGAGTCAGGAGAGCAGGGACATGTCCTTAAAATTGGTGTGCGAACAACAAGAATAAAAACATTTGACAACACAGAGCTATCGATACCCAACTCTGTCATAGCCAACTCGCGTGTCATAAACTGGAATGCGCCTGAAGCGAGAACAAAGGTAAAAATCACGGTAAGCGTGGCGTACGGTTCTGATGTTGACAAGGTAAAAGAAATAATACTTGATGAAGCAAAGAAATGTAAAGATGTGTTGGACGAACCAGAACCTAATGTTTATTTCAAGGAAATGGGCGAATCATCGCTAAACTTTCTTCTTGTCTGTTGGGCACCGAGCCCAAGCACTTTCTCGATAAAGGACAAACTCAACACGGCAATATACAAAAGACTCGCGAAAGAAGGAATAGAGATACCATTCCCAACACGGACAATATATATAAAAAAATAGGTGTAAAAAGAGCTGCTAAACATGTTAATAAAAAACGCTCGATTCGTGGTCACGCCAAAGGGTATTGAGAAAAACAAGAGCATAGTTATCGAAGATTCTATTATTGATTCTATTACCAGTTCGACAGCAGACCTGGATAAAACCGGGGATGTAATAGATGGCTCTGGTTCTATTATCATGCCGGGGCTTATTAATGCACACACGCATGCTGCTATGACACTGTTCAGGGGATATGGCGACGACACTCCGCTTCATGAATGGCTCGAAAAAAAGATTTTTCCCGTAGAAGAGAAACTTAAACCAAAGGATATTTATTGGGGCTCGTTGCTTGCTATTATCGAAATGATTAAGAGCGGGACAACATGCTTCAATGACATGTATTATTTTATGAGCGAGGTTGCGAAAGCTGTCGAAAAAACGGGCATTCGAGCTGTCCTGTCTCGCGGTTTGATGGACACGGATGGAAGAGGTGGAGAAAGGCTCAAAGAAGCAGTATCAGAAATGAAAGAATGGTCTGGAAAGCCGAGAATAGAATGGATGTTTGGACCGCATGCAATATATACATGCTCTGAGGACTTTCTCTTACGAATAAAAGACTTGGCTGAAAAATATGACAGAAGGATACATATTCATCTTTCAGAAACGAAAAAAGAAGTGAAAGATTGTCTAAGAGAACATGAAAAAAGACCTGCAGAGTATCTTGATGACATTGGCTTCCTTTCTGATAGGGTTGTTGCTGCTCATTGCTGTTGGCTGAACAACAACGAAATCAAAATACTGTCAAGAAATGGAGTATCCGTTGTTTACAATCCTATTTCTAATATGAAGCTTGCGTCAGGCATAGCTCCTGTTTTCGAAATGATGAAAAAGAAGGTTCAGGTCTGCCTCGGAACAGACGGGGCTGCATCAAATAACAACCTAGACATGTTTGAGGAGATGAAAGTGGCCTCACTTCTCCAAAAAATCTCAATAAAAGACACGACAGCCTTAAAAGCCACCGACACCATAATGCTCGCCACGCTAAACGGGGCAAAGGCACTCGGTGTAAACAGCGGCTCAATAGAAGAGGGCAAGAACGCAGACATAATTTTGCTTGACTTGAAAAACCCTGTCCTACGCCCACTGCACAACAAAGAACGAATTATATCAGATTTGGTCTATTCAACGCCAAGCTTGGCAGTCAATACAGTTATAATAGACGGAAAATTGATAATGCAAAACAAAAAAATTCTCACAATTGACGAAAAAGAGATTTATGAGAAGGTTGAAGAGTGCGCAAGAGAATTGTTTGGATAATTTTCATATTTGTCTTCCAGCTCAACTCTTTTTATTACCAAACGTCCGCTATCGCCATGCCATATTTTTTCGCTGTCTATAATTTTTATTCTTTTTGTGAAGAGCGGACAGTCTAAAACAAGCGTTTCATATTCTCCACCTTCGGCGGCGAGATGAATACCATATCTTTTGTTCAGTCTTATCAAATCTTTTATGACCTTATCATCGATTATCCTACCAAGCCATGACTCATCAAGGCCCCCGGCTGACACAGCAGTTATCATAATATTGAATCCGGCGCATAGCATTCTCCTTAACAGTTCTTCCGGGTCTTTGTTCCACAACGGAGATAGCAGGGTAAGACCAAACTTTTCAGTAATTGAAGCGACACGGGTTTGCTGATATTTGCTGGCGATGGCACCACAAACAACACCAGATATAGAAGAATCCCTTTCTATGGCTTCTTTGATTGCAGCCTCCAAGTCCATTAGCTCTTTTTCCTTCTCGCCTTTCGTATTTTTTACTATGATAGGTATATTCATGGCTTTTGCCTGTTTTTCTGTGAGTTCTATGTTCGGTGTGTGAAACATGTAAGAGTCTGGATTTTCAGATATTAACGATACCAGGTATTTTATATTGTGCCTTTGTTGCTTTGCAAGGTAAGCAGCATATGTTGAGTCCTTACCACCTGAAAATAATGCTAGGATGTTCATAAAAATTAATTTATACAGAAACGTTTAATAATGATTTATGCTTGAGCCAAAAATAGAGAAACTTGTTGTTTTCGACCTTGATGGCGTTCTTCTAGACCTGAGAACAGGCGCATTGCAAAATTTGGCAATGCAGTTGGGTAACGTAAGAAAGGCTAGCAAGATTTATTTGGAGTATTCCAAAAAGATAGAAGAACCTTCATGGCGGTTCGATGAAATCGTCAACATGCTCAAAGGAAAACGCATTGAACAGGCAAGACGCATCGTACAAACATTCCCAATTACAGAAGGTGCGGAGCACACACTGAATGAACTCAAGAACAGGGGATACTTTATTGGCGTCTTCACAACGGCACCAGAGTTTGTTGTGGACATACTTGCGGAAAAACTCCCCATAGATATAGAATGTGGGACTATTCTAGAAACCAAGGGAAATGTTTTCACAGGAAAGATTATCGAGCAAATAGACAGATATGCAAAGGCAAAATATCTTGAACAGGTTATGGCAGAGAACGACCTTCAGAGAGGCGATGTGACGGTTGTCGGCGATTCTGTGATAGACGTGCCGATGGGGGAGCGGGCGGGCTTGTTCATAGCTTTTAATCCGAAAGACAGATATATCATAGAAAGTGCGGATAGAATTTTTGTCAAGAAGGACTTGCGATTTCTGTTGAACGTTTTAAAGTGATATGAATATTTATGTAGCAGTGGTGGTTTTAATAACTATTCTAATAAATAATTAATTATAATTAATTATATCTGGGCTGGCGGTGTAATTATGACAGAATATTCGAAAGTTCTGGAAGATTTGATAAAAAAATCTGGTGCGTCTGTCGGTGATCGTATTGTTGTTTCTTTTACTGATGAAAGCTATGAAGGTCTGCTCATGCCGAGACCTGAAATAGGAGATAAAAACTGCCTGATAATTAAGCTGGACAACGGTTACAACGTTGGGCTGAGGTACAAAAGAGGTATGTCTATCAAGAAAGTAGCTGGTGGCAAAGCAAACCTTGGAAAAGCAAAAAATATAAGCAAACTTTCTTTTGACAAGAAAAAACCATCCATATCGCTGGTGGCAACGGGTGGAACAATTTCATCACGCGTTGATTACAAGACAGGTGGCGTTTACATGCTTATGGATCCTGACGAGATATTGCAATCAGCGCCAGAACTGGCGAATATCGTGAATCTCCGAAGCATTGAATCGCCGTTCAGAAAGGCGTCAGAAGATATGGAACCAAAAGATTGGTATGTCATAGCAAAGGCCGTGGCAAAAAATATGAACAACGGAGACAATGGCGTTATAGTAACGCATGGGACAGACACACTTCATTACACAGCTGCTGCCCTGTCATTCATGCTCAAGAATCTATATAAGCCGGTTGTGCTCGTGGGCGCGCAGCGAAGCAGTGATCGCGGCTCTGCTGACACAACAATGAATCTCATATGTTCTGCTTATGCTGCCATATCTGATATTGCTGAGGTTAGTATATGCATGCACGGCTCCAGCAGTGATGATTATTGCTTGCTTAACAGAGGAACAAAAGTAAGAAAGATGCACACATCACGAAGGGACGCATTCAGACCAATAAATGAATTACCCCTCGCTAAGATATGGTCAGATGGCCGGATAGAAATAATCAATAAAAACCATAAAAAAAGAAACAACGACGAGAAGGTGGTAGCTGACACCAAATTCGAAGAAAAAACAGCACTACTAAAAGTATATCCTGGGTCAGACCCGGATGTGCTCGAGTATTTCGCGACAAAGAAATATCGTGGCATTGTTATAGAGGGCACGGGGCTTGGTCATGTTCCAACACAGAACATAAAAACATGGATACCGAAGATAAAAAATCTCATTCGGAATGGTATCGCCGTTGCAGTAACCTCGCAGACCATCTATGGTCGGGTGAATCCTAATGTTTATACAAATCTCCGCATACTTTACCATGAAGCTGGCGCGATACCCTGCGAGGACATGTTGCCTGAAGTTGCATATGTAAAACTCGGTTGGGTGCTTGGACACACAAAGGATCTAGATGAAGTAAGAAAAATCATGCTTACGAACATTGCCGGCGAAATAACAAAATCGACAGATTTCCGTGCATTCCTTTACTGACAATTATTATCAGCTATTAGCGGGACAAGCTGATGGCAATGTGAAGAAATGGGAAATAATATGATACCCGTTAATGAAATCATAAACAAAATAAAATGGGATAAAACAGAGTGTATGGAAGACTACATCGTTGGGTACTGGGATAGAATTGAAAATAAAATAATATTCATAAAATTTAAAGAATTCGAGAAGAGCGACATACCATATCACCGAATAAGAGTCATAAAGAAGAATGATAAGATTGTCTGGAATAGATAAAACGTAAGTGGCTATGAAAAAGATGGTATTATGGACTACAAAATAGATTATAAGAAAATAGGGCTTAAAGTTGGTATAGAAATACATCAGCAATTGGACACACGTAAACTTTTCTGCGAATGTCCATCACTGCTGCGCAACGACAAACCGGATATACTCATAAAAAGAAAACTGCACGCAGTTGTCGGTGAAACCGGAGAAAAGGACACAGCTGCTCAGTATGAAGAATCAAGACAGAAGATATTTGTTTATGAAGCTTATTCTGACTCCACGTGCCTGGTGGAGCTAGATGAAGAGCCACCGCATACGATGAACAAGGAAGCGCTAAAAATAGCCATGCAAATTGCGATGCTCCTTGGCGCAAAACCAGTGGACGAAATACAGGTCATGCGAAAGACTGTCATAGACGGCTCAAACACGTCCGGCTTTCAGCGCACAGCGCTCATAGCAAAGGGCGGCGCTATCGACTCTGTCAGAATACCATTCATAAATCTGGAGGAAGATGCCGGAAGGCGCATAAGTGAAGATGAATCCTCTGTCACATTCAGATTAGACAGGCTTGGAATTCCAGAAGTGGAAATAGCAACAGATGCCAGCATAACCAGTCCTGAACAGGCCACGGACGTGGCGAAAAAAATAGGAATGATTCTTAGGTCATGCCACGTTAAGCGCGGCATAGGAACCATAAGGCAGGATGTTAATATTTCTATAAAGCACGGTGCGCGCGTCGAACTTAAGCACGTGCAAGATTTACGGGCGATGTCAAAGATAATAGAAAACGAGATTCTTCGTCAGCTCAATCTCTTGGAAATAAGTGATGAGCTGAAAAGGCGTGGCATTAAAAAAATACCACGTGATTTTGTTGTGCTTTCTTCAAAGCTTGAACACACACGGTCAAATTTGCTAAAAAAAGCGATGAATAATGGAATAGTACTGGGTGTTCGCCTGCCTGGTTTTGGCGGACTTGTTGGAAAGGAAATACAGCCAAACAGGCGTCTTGGGTCTGAATTTGCTGACCATGCAAAGACAGCAGGGGTTTCTGGCATAATACATTCTGACGAGTTGCCTGCTTATGGAATAACAGAAGAGGAAAAACAGAGAATAGCAAGGGCTTTGAACTGTGAAGAAAAGGACGCATTTGTTATGGTTGTTGCGCAGCCAGAAATAGCTAAAAAGGCGCTCGAGAGAGTCATTTTACGGGCAGAACAGGCAATAAAAGGCGTTCCTAGGGAGGTTCGTGCAACTGACGGAACGAACACACGGTTCCTGCGACCGATGCCCGGTGCTGCCAGGTTGTACCCAGAAACAGACATACCACCGATAAAAATTACGAAAGAGTTTCTCGATGGCGTTAGACAATCATTACCAAAAACCCTCCTAGAACGAGAAAAAGAACTAAGCGAGGTTATGCCAGCAGAATTGGCGAGGCAGATAGTCCACTCACGAAACTATGACTTGTTCGAAGAGATAATAAACGAAATTAAAATAGACCCAAAACTTGTTGCAACAACCCTCACATCGATATTGAAAGACCTGAAAAGAAAAGGTGTCAAAATTAAAATGACAAATAACGACTACAAGCAATTATTCAGGTTTGTTGCCAAAGGAAAAGTATCGAAAGAAGCGATACCAAAGATTATTGAGAAGGCAAAACCTGGTGAAATACAAGACGTGATAAAGGAATTCGAAATCTTACCAGATGGAGAAATTAGAAAAATAATATCTAACATAGTAAAAATGAGTCCAGAAAAAAGTAAAAAAGAACTGATGGGGATCATTATGTCCAGAATCAATGGGCGTGCAGACGGAAAAAAGGTTATGAAACTTCTCGATACCGAACTGAAAAGAATGAAAAGACAAAGGTGAATGCATTGGGGCTATCTATATTATTTTCGCTCGTTCCGATAACCATTGAAGGCGTTGTCAGTCTCCTGATTTCCACGACCATAATATTCGTTTCCATAGTCTTGTCTGATGCAATCATAGCTCATGAGATGGAAGCCAAAGAAGTTCTTGTTATGTCCTTTTTTACATACTTCCTCACACCGCTGGCGCAGGCTTTGCTTGCCAGATACATCCCTTTCATCGGTTTTATTTTGGTTCCTCTATTTGTCTGGTTTGTTCTTGGCGAGATATTCCTGAGAAAAGATTCAACTACAAATATGAAAGTTGCTATCGTTGCATTTGTGATATATCAAATACTAATCTACTCAGGAATCGTGAGCAGGGTTGCCGGACTTGTCTTATAAAGGGATTGGTTTGTAAATTATCTATAGATTATAATTCATTGTAGATTAGATGGCAACACCTACAAGATGCGTTGTTGCCGCCTCTTTTATTTTGACCTTCACGAATTGGCCGAGTCTATATTGACCTTTTAACACAATAGGCTTGTATGCGTAGTTCCTAGCGATCCATGTTTGCTTTGCGCGATTGTATTCATCTACAAGTGCAATGCCGGACCAGTCAACCCATCTCTTGTTTTGTTGCAGACAAATCTTGTCGACTATCTTGCTCGCGACTCTGCTGCGTTGTTTCTTTATTTCTGTGGGTAGTTGTTTCTCTTTTGCTGCCTCTGTCCCCGGTCTTGTCGTGAACCTTGATATATTTGTGTAGTCGGGTTGTATTTTTTTCAGCAAATCTATGGTTTTCTGGAAATCTTTGTCTGTTTCTCCCGGGTACCCAACAATTATGTCCGTCCATATTGTTATGCCTGGTATGTTTCTTCTGAACTGTTCAACAGCACTAACAAAATCTTCCACATCATGCCCACGCCTCATATCTGTGAGAATCCTGTTAGAGCCGGACTGAACAGGAATATGTAGAAACTTGAAAACCTGATCGTGCTTGTATGCTTCTATAAGTTCTGATAAAATCTGTTTTGCGTGTTGCGGGTTCATCATACCAAGACGGATAAAATACTTTCCTTTTACGTTAGTCGTAACTTTGTTAATAAGCTCAGCCAGATTCGTATTCATATCAAAGCCATAACAACCGGTGTCCTGACCGGTGAACCAGAATTCTTTTACACCTGCCTTATGAGCAAGCAAAACTTCCCTGCTTATACTATCAGGACTTTCCGAGTGCAATGAGCCGCGCGCCTTTCTCGTTATGCAAAAAGAGCAGGCGGAAAGGCAACCGTGCTGTATTTGAATGATGTCAATGACTGGATTCCTTCTGATTTTAGGCAGAAGTGTTTTGTTACATCTTCCACCCAGCGCTTCTATTTGTTTTCCTTCTATTGCTGCCTTTACAATTGAAACGATTTTTTTAATTTGATAAGGCCCAACCGCAGGCACTTTCGTAATCTCTCGTAGTTGCTTGTACATGGCTTCTGGCATGCAACCAGCGACCACGAGCTTTTTCTCGCTTTTTTCGATCTTTTTTATTTTTGATATGACTCTTCGTTCTGTCGTGCCTTTAACTATGCAGGTGTTTATTATAATAATATCTGCTAGTTCTGGGTCATGCACAATGTCAAAACCTGCCTGTGTTAACAGACCAGCCATAATTTCACTATCGCTTTGGTTTGCAGAGCACCCATATGTTTCTATACAAACGTTCATAACCATGATTTATGTCAAAAAATAATTAAAATGGCATTTCGAACTAAAAAACGCCATTAGAAACATTTTTATAGTTAATTGGTGATTATTTTTCCTATGCAAAAGGCAAGAATAAAGTTAACAGGCAGGGACCCGAAACAGCTGGATGATATTTGTAGCGAAATAAAGGACACGGCAGAAAAGCTAGGCGTAGCTGTGTCCGGACCAATTCCTTTGCCAACAAAGCGAATAAGAATTCCCGTGATGAAAACCCCGTGTGGCGACGGAATGCATCGTGGGGGCGGAGGGAAGAATTGGGAAAAATGGGAAATGCGCATACATAAACGTGTTCTTGATATTGGCGCAAATGAGCGTGTATTGAGACAAATAACGAGAATTCCAATACCGCGTGATGTTAACATAGAGATAGAGCTAACGGACTAGAATTCAGAAAATTTAGAAATGGTTGAAAACTTTTAAATATAACATATTTGTATTATATTCTTAAACGCCCCATTCTAATGAGGACACGAGCGATGAAAATGGAAAAAGAACGAACACTGGTCTTGATAAAACCAGATGCTGTGAAGCGGAATATCATCGGCGAGGTCATAAAAAGAATAGAGGATACTGACCTCAAGATAGTAGCCATGAAAATGACGAAAGCTAGTGAAGAACTGGCTGCTCAACATTACCCAGACTCGATGATAAAGGCACTTGGAGAAAAAGGCATAGAAAACGGCTACGAAGCGGCTGACCCAGTTGAGCAAGGAAAGAAAATAATACAGTGGCTGCGGGAATACATAACATCTGGGCCCGTTGTCGCTATGGTACTACAAGGTGAGAACGCAGTTAAAAAAATGAGACAGATATCTGGCTACACAGACCCGTGCAAGGCGGAGCCAGGAACCATTCGAGGTGACCTGAGCAACGATTCTATAGTGGTGGCAAATAAAGAGGGGAGAACTGTTCATAATATTGTCCACGCATCTGAAAGCATAGAAGAGGCTGAAAGAGAAATCGCGCTATGGTTCAAACCTGAAGAAATTTATGACAGGTAGCTTTTATAACCTACACCCCTTCTTGAACTTCATCTACCTAAGGATACAAAATTATGTTATGAGTATAACTTCTGACGTTATTGAGAATTCGGTGTATTTTTTGCTCTTTCTTCATCATACCTTGCATTGTTGAAGAAAAGACTAAAAGAGAGAACATATCAGAGAAAATATATAAGCAATAAAAATAATTATATATATAATGACATTTTTGACTTATGGGCTAAACGGAACAATATATTTCGGGCTATCTTTGGCGTCTTTTATCAGCTTTTATTTTGCATGGAAGAACAAAGATTGGAAAAAGATAGGTTCATCCTTCTTTTTGCTCGCTTCCACTTTCCTCACATTTTCTCTTATCAATTTTATATGGTTTGCTACGCCAGATTCTTTTAGTACTTTTCTGGAGATAAAGGCAGTTGGAACAGGAATAATTTCTTTTGTGCTGGGTTATATTGGATACAAGCTTACCAAGAGAAAAGAAGTTCTTTTTCTACTATTCCTTTATGTTCTCTCATTCATTTTTTTGGATATGGGAATTCACCAGCTGATTTTATTTACAATGATGATTTCTTACATAATAACCTCGGTTATTTTTTTCCTTCTCTACGCATTTTCCGAGAGATATCTCAAGAATGCGGGCATGTTTGGGCTCTTTTTTAGTTTTCTTTCATTTGTCTATTTGATGCTTTCTATATTCGAACCTGGAATTATTCTCTACTGGTTCATTCCAAACAGCATGCTATTTGTATCAATAATATTTTTCGCACTTGAAATGTTATACGGAGATAGACCACATGAGATAACGGGGGTTAGAATTGATGGAAAAAGAAAGAAAACTCATACTATCATATACTTTATTGCTTATGTCATTGCAGTCAACATAGCTATCATTATCGCAACACTCGCAGTTCATGAGGTAGGGCATGTTCTTATTGGACATGCCGCTGGTTGCGAAGGTGGAAAAGCAATAATTTTGGATTTGTCGTCAACTCCCCACGCAGAGCTGAAGTGTCCAACTAATGCGATAACAATCACGTATCTTGGGGGTTTGATAGCTACAATAGTTTTTGGGATGCTTTTCTTTTTTGCACGTGGGATGGTGGGAACATATCTATCTTACAGCATATGGGGCATTGGCCTCTATATCGCGAACAATGACTTGTTGGCCATTGGCGCAGGAAATTCAATTGTCCGATTTCTTATGTTGACGGGCTTGGTCCTATTAATATACGGTGACACTAAATTCATATCTGGTTATCTGAATTACTTAAAAAGTGGCTAAAAACTTAGAAAACAGTTTAAGAATAATAAGTTTTATCAGGTCTAATCATTAAGATATAAAAATATCACATATCTATTCTACAACACCCCAACCTATTAAGTGCCACCTTCCACCAACTTGTTTTGATATGGCTATTTTTGAAGATTCTATCAAGCACACTGGAAGCTTCAATTTTATTTCTACGATATATTTTTCTCCTTCTTTATGAACTGTTGTAGCGGTGCCGATTGTCTTGGTAACCGCTATCGTAAGCATAAGGACATCTCCTGTTTTTATCGTTGGTTTCTCTTTTGTCCCAATGGCACTTTCGAACAAATTGGCAGTCATTCTAAATTCGTTCCTGGTCTCTGGGAGATTTCTGCCAGCAATGTTTCCAGATAGTGAATCTGCTCGACATAGGCTTGGGTCAAGTGTTGTCATTATTCCGAGCAATCCTCCGGGTGTTCCCACATCAAGACTAAATCCAGCTTGTCTTATATCGACGATTTTTGTTTTTATTGCTTTATATTTCCCATCCACATACACACCGGGTTTGATTTCTATTTCGTCACCTTTTTTTATCACGCCTTTTACCAAGGTTCCTCCGAGCACTCCACCCCTGAGTTCTTTTGGTTTGGCGCCCGGCTTATTTATATCGAAAGTTCTTGCTACATATATCAAAGGTTCACTTTTTGTATCTCTCTCCGGAGTTTTTATCTTTAAGATCTCTTCTATGAGAACATCTATATTTATATTCTGCTGAGCACTTATCGGAATTATTGGCGCATTTTCAGCAATGGTCCCCTTAACAAATTGTTTAATCTCTTCATAATTTTTTTTTGCCTGTTCCGGGGTAACCAGATCGATTTTCGTCTGAACTATGATTATATCCTTAATATCTATAACATCTAGTGCCAAGAGATGTTCCCTTGTCTGTGGTTGCGGACATTTTTCATTGGCTGCTATTAGAAGCAGTGCCGCATCTGTCATGGCAGCACCAGATAACACCGTAGCCATTAATGTTTCATGTCCAGGCGCGTCGATAAAAGAAACGGTTCGAATTGGTTCGCACTCGGCAAAGCACTTCTGGCATTTCTTTGTTGTGCCAAGTGCGCCACATTTCGTGCATTTATAAAAAGTTGTGTCAGCATACCCAAGACGTATAGTGATACCACGTTTCTGCTCTTCACTATGGGTATCTGTCCATTTGCCTGTCAGTGCCTCTGTAAGGGTAGTTTTTCCGTGGTCTACGTGGCCAAGTAGAGCAATATTAATCTCTGGAATCAACCGTGTATCTATAGCAGACTCTTTGTTAATGTTTTTTTCATCAGTTTCGAATATTATCACCTCATTTATTTTCTTTTGTGTTCTTATCCTCTTTTTTATCTTGTTTAGTTTCCTCTTTCGGTGTTTTTTCTTTTGCCTCTTCCTTTATCTTTTTTTCTCCTGTCGTTTTATTCTCCGTTTCTATCGGCTTCTCTTCTTTCTTCTCTGCGGGTTTAGTTTCTTCTTTCTTTTCATCAGCTTTTGTTTCACTTTCCTTTGTTTTAGAGCCAAGCAACTCTTCAAGAGGTTTCGCACCTTCTTTAACAACTACACAATTTATCTGTACAATGTCTTTATCAATAGTATTGCCTCGAATCATTTTTCTTCTTTTTAGTCCTTTAATCTTGACTATTTTTTTTCTGACACGTTTCTTGCCTGAAAATCCTATTCCTTTCGTCAATATTATTCGCTTTCTAACAATTCCATTGACATCTGGCCTCATCGGAAATCCATCCTTGTCAGAACCGCCTGTTATTTTGAGTTCGTAACCTTCCAATCCGAGCAAGCCGGCAGAAAACGTATCTCCTATCTTCCTACCAAAGAGAGCTTCACACTCTTTCTGTTCTTTTTCCAGTTGGTAGCATTTTCCTTTCTTCGAACCAATAACAAACTTGAATACAGCCATCAAATCACCTCAGTTTTGCACGACCGCTGCTTTTCAACAGCAGGTCCAAGCCGAGTTTTCAGTAATGCTTAAATATAAACAGAAAGATTTTTAAAGGGTTTTTGGCGGGGCTCCTTTATATTCAATCTGCCCCTCGCCAAAAAAACTAAAATTATCGTAAGCCACCGCTTTTTGTCTTTGGTATTTTTCTTGACACAAGCATAAAGTTTATATATATTTACATTTATCAATATTTCAATATGAGAGAATCGACAAAAATATTCAAAGCATTATGTGATGAGACTAGATTAAAGATAATCGAATCTCTCCTGGATGGAGAAAAATGCGTTTGTGAAATAGTCCCATTTACAAAAAGAACCCAATCAACAGTTTCAATTCAATTAGCAAAGCTTGAAAGTTTAGGGATTATTGAGTCAAGAAGGGAAGGAAGAAAGATATATTATAGACTAACAAACGAGAAAGTTAGAGAAATATTAAGAATACTAAATAAGGGAGCAAACCAAGATAATCAAAAGATCTAAAATATCGGAGGGGTGTTATGTTAAGAGATATAGAGTGTAAATGCCAAGTCGTTAAGAACTTCACGCCATCCTGGTTCGCAAGTGTTATGGGAACAGGAATACTGGCTATGACCAGTTTATTCTATTCTCAATATATTCCTTTCCTGAAAAATCTGGCTTATGTATTATTTTACTTCAATATCATCCTCTTTTTTGCTTTATTGATTCCATGGCTTCTTAGATGGATCTTCTTCAGAAAAGAAGCATTAAAT
>JAGGXF010000003.1 GCA_021163205.1 Candidatus Aenigmatarchaeota archaeon | reverse complement strand
CTGGTCAGGTTTTTCAGGTGCGTGTTTCCAAAGACCACGCGTCGCGCATCAGAATCAAGCCGAAGAAGTTCGAAGAGATTATGAAAAAGCTCACAGGCAAGACGGTTGAGCTGGTTTTTGAGTGAAAAATATTATAATGGGTTTATCTATTCTTGAATCGTTATAATATTACTATCATAATTCGTTTCATCAAAAACACCATTACATTGTGTGTTAACAACAACCCGATCAAGTGTTGTTTCATCCACTTTGGGACAGTTTAGTAATTTAATTTGTTCTGTTTGACCAACACCAATAGAAACGCCGGTATTGTTAGAGCAACTATTTTCATTTATATCATATAGTGTAGCATATGCGGTTAAATTCCAGTATCCAAGATTTGCTACAGTTATTGTTGCGACATCCCCTGAAATATAAACATGCTTTATAGCTACAGCCGCGTTGGAACATTCCAATTTTCCCACGGTTTCAAGAGTCGTGTTTGTAAGCCCCATTGCCATTCTATTGAACCAGACATAAGAAAAGCCAGCTAGAGCAATCCCGACAAGAATCACGACAACCAATAGCGGTAATAACAAAGCGGCTAGTGCTCTCTTCTTAGAAATATTGTGATATCTAGAGAGGCCAACCAATGAGATATAGATTGAGTATATTGAAGCGATAAGTAATGTTATCAAAAGCAAAACTATCAAAAGAAAAACTAAAACTATCACAATCGGCATTGCTAAAGAGCGTGGTTCTATCCCAGAACCGTCAAGAGGCAACGATTTGACCAGAATAGTTCCAAAGATAATCAGCAGATAACCTGCCAAAAAGTTTGGTGTGTTTGAATAGGCTAAGACTTTACAAGTATCATAGAATTTTCCTTTTCCTTTTAAAAATCTGACAGCCGAATGGATAATACCGGCAAAAATCAAGAGTCCGACAACCCCAAATATTGTAGCAATTAACACTCCAGCCAAATATAAAAGAAGATTTTCTGCCTTTCCTGTTATCACACTTAAAACAAGTGAAAGAAGCGTGCTTATAAAATATAAAATCGCGTAGAATTTAATTGCTTCCTCTATTCTTTCCTCTCTGACTTTCTCAAAGAAATCGCTTGGATGGCGTAGAACCATTTTAATCTTTTGCAGAAAACCCATCCTTTTTTCGTTGCCGTAGTAGAACTCTCGCCATCTGCTCTTTTCTGCTTCCACATCGGGCGTATCAGCCATATATAATTCTTAAAAAGGCTTTAATATAAAGTTTATTATCTGGTTTATTAGGTTGTGTTAATTATGAGAATAGCCGTCATTGATTACGAATTATGTGACCCAAAGAAGTGCGACTTTGCATGTATGAAGATATGCCCGCGCAATCGCGCAGGAGAGGAATGTATTAGCAAGAAAGAGATAGTCTACAAAGGCGTTAAAAAGACCGTTCCTATTATAGACGAGAGCCTGTGTATAGGATGCGCGCTCTGCGTTAAGAAATGCCCAAAAAAGGCGATATCCGTTGTAAACACACCAGAGCAACTGAAGGAAGTGCCTATACACCGCTTTGGTAAAAACGGATTCGTTTTATTCCGTCTGCCAATACCTTTCAAAGGTGTTGTCGGTTTACTTGGCCCAAATGGTGTTGGTAAGACAACCGCGATGAAAATACTGGCTGGAGAAATCAAGCCCAATCTTGGTTCTGTTGATAAAGATGTGGACTGGTCAAACATAGTCAGAACATATCGCGGCAATGAATTACAGTCTTATCTTGAGAAGCTAAGTCGGGGTGAAATAAAAACGGCACACAAACCGCAAAATGTAAGCGAGTTGGCTAGAGGACATACAACCAATGACCTTCTTGATAATGTTGATAAAGATATAATAGAAGCTCTGGAAATAGAGCATTGTCTCAATAGGGACATTGCCAGCTTATCCGGCGGCGAGCTTCAGCGCGTTGCTATAGCTAGGACAGCAAGTCAAGAGGCAGACATATATTATTTTGACGAGCCATCGTCGTATCTGGATGTGCGCCAGAGAATGAACATGGCTAAACTGATCCGTAGAATTGCAGAAGATAAACCAGTTCTTGTTGTAGAACACGATTTGGCAACGCTCGACTTTCTGGCGGACAGAATCCATGTTTTTTATGGTGTTCCGGGTGTTTTTGGTGTGGTCTCTAAACCATATTCGGTGCTCAATGGTATAAACATATTTCTTAATGGTTATATAAAGGAAGACAATGTGAGAATAAGGAAGCCGATAACATTTGAACATTCATTGAAGCCGGACGTCAAAACTAAGAAGGTAGTTGTTGAATTTGGTGTCATTGAAAAGAGTTTTGGATCCTTCTCGCTGCTGGTTGAACCGGGTCAGATATACAAGGAGCATATAATTGGAGTATTCGGAGCCAATGGACTTGGAAAGACGACGTTTGCCAAGATTTTGGCTGGTGTTATCAAACCTGAAAAAGGCAACATCTCTAAGAATATAAAAATATCTTACAAACCGCAATACATAAGTTCTTCTTTCCATGGTACCGTTGCCGAGCTTCTGACAACAGTAAAAGACCCGTATTCGATAGAATTCAAATCAGAATTTCTTGAGCCATTAGACATAGTAAGACTTTTGGAGAAAAGCGTTAGTACGCTGTCCGGAGGCGAGCTTCAGCGCGTTGCTATAGCATTATGTCTTGCGCGGGAAGCTGATGTCTATCTTTTAGACGAGCCTTCTGCCTATTTGGATATAGACCAGAGGCTTGCTGTTGCCAAGCTCTTGAGCGACCATATAACAAGAACAGGAACATCTGCTTGTGTCATAGACCACGATTTATTGTTTTTAAGTTATTTATCAGACCATGCGATGGTTTTTACAGGTGAGCCGGGAAAACATGGACATGCTAGTAGTATGCCACTAAGTCAGGGATTTAATCAGTTCTTAAAAGATGTCGGAATAACATTTAGGCAAGACCCTGAGACGAAAAGGCCTAGGGCCAACAAACCAGGCTCGCAAAAAGATATGGAACAAAAGGAAAAGGGAAATTATTTTTCAGTGAGTTAGCCACAAACCGTGAACATTACAATATGCTCTTGCTTTTATTTTTTCGTCATTCTGTTTAATTACGAAAGTTGCTTCTGGTTTATCACCGGGGTTCAGGAATTTTCTCTGTGTTTTGCCGTTAGCAATTATTTCTATCCATTCTATATAATGCTTGTCTTCCATGGGATGTGGTATCGAGCCGACACTGACCTTTATTTCTGTGTTTGTTTTTTCTACCACTGGCATATGCTTTTCTTGTCCAACGTCTTCTGTTTTTTCTGTCATCAGCCCCATCAGCTGACCACAACACACCAGCTGGCCCACGCCTTCGTGCAGCACCTCGACACTGTTTCCGCAAATGTCACACCTATAGACCTGTCTTAGTTTTGTCATATTTATCATCTCAGTATTCCTCACATTTGAGTTCGAAATAGCTTTTAGGGTGGTCGCAAGATGGACATTTTTCTGGCGGTTCTTTACCTTCGTGGATATAACCGCACTTTCTACAAACCCAGTAAACCTTTTTCTCCTTTTTAAACACTGTTTTGTTCTCAACTTCTTTAAGAAGTTTTTTGAATCGCTCTTCGTGATGCTTTTCCGCAATAGCAATTGCTCTCAATCGTTTTGCAATTTCAGGCAGCCCCTCTTTTTCTGCCACGTTTGCAAAATCTGGATACATTTTTGTATTTTCATAATTTTCTCCGGATATTGCTGCTTTTAAATTTTCCTCGGTGCTACCTAAGGTTATTGGCGCTGTGGTCTCGACACTTATCTCATTCGTGTCTTCATCTTTTTTCTTCAAGTCGTTTATCAATCTTAGGAGCCATTTAGCATGTTCTCGCTCATTTTCAGCTGTTATTAAAAATATCTCCGATATTTGCTCAAATCCTTCTTTCTTCGCAATTTTTGCATAAAATGTGTATCTGTTTCTAGCCTGACTTTCTCCTATGAAAGCCTTTGTTAGATTCTCGATTGTTTTTTCCATTTTATCTGCCTCCAATATTTCTATATAACTATTAGTTCGAATAACTTTAAATATCTTTCTGATATATAAACTTTATGGTTCGAATTTCAAACCTCAAAATTTTGGAACTACTTAAAAGAAATTCACGCATGAGCTTTGTGGAGATGGCAAAGAAATTGGGTGTCAGTGAAACCGCTGTTCGAAAAAAAATAAAAAGGCTGGAAAGCGATGGTGTCATAAAAAAATATACGATAGAAACAGACCCAAGAAAAATAGGATTTGACATAGATGCATTGATAGGTATTGATACAGAGCCAGAATATTATATCAGCACACTAGAAAGATTGAAACAAACGAAAGAGGTAATTGGTTTGTGCTCGTCTAGCGGCGATCATATGATTCTGGCTGAGTGCTGGTTCAAAAACTCCAACGAACTTGCAAAATTTATAAAAAAGCTGGAAAAGAGCAAGGGCATTATTAAAATATGCCCAGCAATAATATTAGAAAAAATTAAATAATCTAATTTGGTTGGTTTCTACTAATGTTTTGTTAACATCTTTTATTAACGCCAGTTTTAGTGCGTATGAAAAAACCACGCGCGACGCGGGTGTTCTTGATGTACAAAGTTTGGTTATATGCTTTGCTCTTGGTGTTGAAAAGAATAATCTTATCAGACAAAGACATTATCTTCTCATCCTGTCTTCTATTATTCTGAGTCGCTGGTCTATAGTATCAAGACGCGCGCTTATTGAGGAAAGTTCTTTTCTTATGAGGGTTATGTCTTCTTGCTCAGCATAAAAGTCTGGTGAAGGAGCAGGTCTTGTTGGTGATGGCTTTGCCACAGGTGTTGGTTCTGGTCTACGGGATTCTGGTCTGTGAATCGGTGGTGGTAGTGGCGGAGGAGTAGCTGGAAATCTTCTGTTCATCGTTGCTTCTGGTGGCTCGTTCAAAAATCTTGGCTCCAGGTCTGCCGATGGACCTGTTGGTGGGGGCTTTAGTGGCTCTAGTTTTGGTTTTGTCATTGGCGCATTGACTCTATTTTTAATCATACCCAAATCAAAATCGGGTTTTTTAGAGAATCTGCTTTTTATTCCACCAATGCCTCTTTTTAATTTATTCAAAATTTCAACCATGATTTTCACCTACTCATTTTTTTACCTATCTCACATTCCGCAACCTAGAACAACTCTCTGTCTTCATAATACAATCTTCTTTTCATGCCCATCTGTTCCAATACAGCGTCCCTGAACTGGAATGCGAGCTTTCGCTCTTCTTCTATATACGCCCGTCTCTGTTTATAATAAAAATATCTGTTATAAAACCACCACAATGCCTTCTGAAGAGCATTGGTATATGTATATATAGTTGTTATCCATGGAAACATGATAAAAGTAAAGTCGCCCAACCCGGTTTTTGCATTTACCGTTCCCTGAATAATGAAAGGCACGTAGGCCTTTGTCCACTTGTCTTTTTTAGGGCTAATAATCCACTTTACAAAGAACTCCCTAACTTCACCTGTGTTGTCCCATTTGAAATTGAGCGTTTTGATATCTTTTCCAGGAACCTGATATATGTTTTTTATATTAAGCTTCATGGTTTCTACCATCTTGTACGGGTCTTTCCCTTTGAAAATTAGAAGTATTTTTTCATCTGGGGCTAGAACAAAATCTTGTATGCACATCTTTTTTTCTATTTCTACCAAAGGACGAGTTTTTTTAAGCACAATATCGCCTGATTTATTTTTTTAATTATATAATCATATGTTAACTACAAGTGGTATCCTTAAACCAAATCCAGCTAAGAAGCCCGAAGCTTTGCCATGAAATTTTTAAGTTTTGTTTCCCATTCCTCACTCAAGGCTTTTCCGAATTCAAAGAACTCTTCTCTTTTCTTTTCGTAAAAAATTACATGCCACAACCTCCTTAGTATCTCATATAAGATGCTTTGCTGGAATATTGTGTCTTGAGGGTACTCTGTTACAAGCCTCGGCTCTATGGCCACTATAACTTCGCCCTTGCCATTGGCAGAAAATCCTTTTATTTCTATATCCCAATCTATGTAGGTCCATTTATCCAGCCACTTATCGACCTGCCACCTTGCGGTAAACCTTTCTTTGTTGCCCTCTTTTTCCCAGTTATAAAGTTTTTCTTGGATGTAACCAACAGGGACGTTGAAAACGCTTTTTATTAGTTTATATGCATGATAATAAACACGCTCGGGGTGGGGTCCTTTATATCTTATCGTGTCTGTTTTTCTTGGCCTATATATTTGATCCCATATCGTCATTCTGGTTCGAGCAAAGACCATTTTAACACCATTTATTTATTTATTTGTCGCATATATATAAATTATGCTGGAAATTGTTGCTGCATTCCTCATAGCGTTCGCATTGCTGGCACTTTTCCGTGCCATAGACAGACCAATAGGAAATCTCCAGTTGCTAATAATAATTTTAACTTCTCTGGCTTGTTTTATTGCTTCGTATCTGTTATTTAAAATAAACCCAAGCAAGCTCGTTAGTGGGTTGTTTGGTCGTGGGCTTGGTTTTATTCTTCTCGCATTTGGAATTTTTATGGTACTGAAATATCCAGACATTCTGAAAATACAGGACTATGAGCTAGACAAAGAAGGTGGTGGAAGAGGATTCACAACGACGGGTATCTTTATAGGGCTGATGTGTCTGGTTCTCGGAATCTACTGGCTTGTTTTTTGACCATTCTGGCTTGAGAAAAATTTTATATGTGGCTTGCGCACAATTAATTACAGGTGTATTTCATGGTTTCTTGGGAAGCGATGTACGAACTTGTAGGACCAGAAGCCCCTCACATAGGCTGGGCTGTTATTGCACAACCCTTTGAAACGCAAATTGGCGACCTTAACTTTACTTTTCCAATGGGTAAGGGAACTTCTATCTATTATTCTCTGGTTTTTCAGCTGTCGAAATGGGACTGGCAAGTCCGAAAAGTAGACGAGTGGGTTGACATTTCACCCACAAACACACAATATTATCAGGCAACAACACAGCAAAAACAAAACTTAGAGGCTATCATAAAGCAGGGGCTGACCTCTGCTGCTCAGGCGGTTGCTGATTTGGAGCTCTTGAAACACGACCTCAGAAGATATAGGGAGATTATGGATTATATAGAGTCAAATGATGAACACGCACTCAAATCTATATTTATCGACCAGGTTGATTTTCACGCCGGAGGAACTGGCCAAGGGGCGGGTAGACTAAGCATGTCATTCATGCAACAGGCCAACATACTTCCTGCCATCGTATCGCATTTTTATATGATGAACAGTCTGGAGGATTTGGAGAAGCATGAGTACCTATCAACTCTCCCGAGGGTTGAAAAACTTATGCTAAAGACCAAGTGGATTAATTATGAAGAATGGAAGAAACTCTTCTGCAGGGAAGTAAGAGAAAGATATCAAAACCTACTAGCATTAATAAGAAGCAGAAGAATGTCCATAGATGAGTATCGGCAATGGCTGACGCCCTATATTGCAAAGCACAAATTGCTGGAAGAGGGATTATCAAGGCCAGATGTCAGAAAAAAATTTATAACAACCCCATTTATGCCCCAAGGTCAGGTTTTATCTTGGCAACAAATAGATCTTTTTGTCTGGTATCATTTGACTATAAAAGAGATAAGCTCAAGAGCGGGGGAAGTTGAGGTTAACATACCAGCGCTTGACGATTTTGTGAAAAGAAATTTCATATTTGATTTGGCTGCGGACTTCCCTAAGAGAGTGCAACAGAAGCTCAGAGCCAGAGGCGAAAAAAGCCTTAAAGAAGAATATCCTTGGATTACTGAAGAGTGGGTTGAAAAGACATATCAAGAACTGAGAGGCACAAGGACATCATTAAAAGAAATAGAAGCTGATTGGTATCCGTATTATTCTGTTTTTCCCATATCATACATAAGAGCTGTTTTCAAAACGCCAGACGGAAGAGAAATGGAAGATATAACGTTTAAAATAAGAGGTCAGCTGTGGAGCAAAAACCTTGTTTTGGTGAAATTACTGGAGATAAAAGCGAAAGAGGAGGAGTTCAACAGGTACGTAAACAAGCTTCTTGGTCTGGAAAGAGAAACTATAAATTACAGAAGAGAGGGTAAAAAATTCGTTACAGATACTGGAAAGGAATTCGATTCAATGGAAGAAATGAAAAAAGCGTATCCCGAGGATTTTTATGTTCTAAGCGAGATGCCTGTCGAACCAAAAAAGGATATTCTAAGACCAGTGAAAGATTTCTTTGACTTTTTCGGTATAAAATTCTTCTTCAAGAAAGGTGGACCTTATGAAAGGGATTTCTACGAGAGGATACCGAACTTTCACTGTATGTTCGTTGGTGCCAGATACAACCAACTTATAAACTTCTTGCAGAAGAAGGCCGGTGTTGGTAAGTAGAGTGAGTCGAAAAGATAGCAAAGCGCGTAGATGATTGTTAAACAGAAGCCAATGAAAAAACAAAAACGCAAGCGTGATAAAAATGCAAAAAATGGTCAGATGGGATGAAAAAAACAGGCCAATTGGTTATATACTCGGAGTCACGCCCGGGTTTGCTGAATTCGAGCAGGGGGCTGACAAGCTTACTTATATGGGTCTCGCGAGAAAGCTTACTAAGGCGGCCCGATTGGGCTTTCAGTTCGCTCAGATAGACTTTGAGGCTCTTTCTGAAATGTTCGAGCCTGACATAGCCAAGCAGGTTGAAGAGGTAAAGCGTGTTCAGGGTTTGGAGGTTGGAGTCCATCTACCGACCCAGATGGACCTGTGTTTGGCAGATGCTTTTCAGTGGCTCGTCATGCAAGAGCAGCTAGCTAAAGGAACAGAAGCAGCTGCAGATATAATGAAAGCAAAATACATGCTTTTTCACTCATCATCAACACCGCGGCCAAATCTAACGCCAGCCAGTGGCCAGCGGACTTATCCATCAAAGATGGTTGCTTGGAACGGTATGAATCTCGGTGATTGGATAGAAAGTGTTGGTACGGTTGGTGGTGTTAATCTTAAAGACTGGTTTATGGCTCGGTTTGTTCGTGTGCTTTTCCATGCTATGGGTGCACCAGCCGATGTCGGTATGGTAACATTTTTTGAAGACCTCGTGATTAATAAAAAAAAGTACTTCAAGGAAGGATGCGAAATAGCTGAGAGAGAAGCAAAAAGACTGAATGAGAAAATAACTCGGATGGCAAAGGAAAGGGTTTATAAGAAAAAAAAGCCGATCATAGATGCTCTAGACAGGGTCAAAGACAGCGGCAAAGAAATCGAGAAAAAAATAGTTCGTGGGGAATCGATTACCCCAGAAGAACATAAAATATATAAAGAATACAAAACCCTACAAGCAGAGCTTTCACAGTTCAACATACAAGAGCAGTCGCTTGTTCGAGATGAAGCAGATAACATTCTTGATGAGAACCCAGAACTTCATAATGAATATAAAAAATATTTTAATGTTTATAGGTATAATCACACCTACAACTTTTACGACGTTTTTAAGTACTGGAAAGAGAACGGCTCTGAGTGTGAGGAGGCTGTGGCATATCATGTCATAGCCAAATGGATGTGGCTGATAAGAGACCCGTTATATGTTTCTATTGTTGATAATCAAGAAGACCCAGACAAGATAATATATGAGGCTAATATTAAGATGGGAAGAGAAGGAAAGCTTACCGAAGATGTTAAACAAATCATTTGTGCTGTTGCTGCGAAATATATTGAGGGACATCTCAAAGCCAAAGGAGAGGGGTATGGAATACCATTGAAGGACGAATATGGAAGATTCATCAGAAACAAGAATGGGGAAATCCAAACAATATCTCCTATGGAGTATGCAAAAAAACACAATCTTCATATATTCATAGAAACTAATATGCCACCGAAAGGACATGAAGGGGAGCTAAGAATTATGAGAGCGACAGACCATATTAAAATAGTCAAGTGCATTGACCCAGAGAACATGTCTTATTGTATGGACTTTGAACACCTTACTCTAAACTATATCAGTCCAGAAGAAGAAGCGGAGAAGATAATCAGGGAAATGCCCGGTGATGCCAAATATATAAGGTGTGTTCACATAAATGCCCCGCGACCTATTGCTGGGGCACATGCTCCTCTCCCACAATTTTCTTATGATATTTACATTATTTACAGGCATCTTTACAAGCTCAAGCAAGCAGGAATGAATAATGCGTACTGGATATGGGAAATGGGCTCATACGGTGTTAAGAGTACGGCTAAGGTTTTTTATCAGTTGTATCTCGAATTGGTAAAGAATCCTCCAACAAATCCAGAAGAGTTACCAATGGAGGCGTTTGGCATGAGTAAGAATATGCTGGCAAGACAGCGGGCAGCAATTATGCTTCACGCAATGGACCCAATAAAAGACTTGCTTGCTGTGCCAGAGGAACACCACACATTTTTCAGCAAGGCGGCTATTGAGAAGGGTAAAGGGGCAGAGTGGGCTAGGCAGGAATTTTACTGACAGTTCTCGGATATTTCTAATATGGATTATCCAAATAAAAATATGATATTTCCAATAATTTGTTTGAATTTTCCAAATATTTTCAAATATTGAAAAAAGCAGGCTAAGAGACGAAGTTTTTAAAGAATTTTCAATACTGAATTAGTAGATATCGAGCAAATAATAACAATAAATAACCAAAAGGTAATGTCATAAAATAGAAACTTAAAAGGTGTTGTGCTGAATGTCGATATGAAGGTGATATTATGGTGAATCAGTTGGAAAAAATCGAAAGACTAGAACAAAAGATTAAGAAACCAGAGGAAGAAAGGACAACGAAAGATAAAGAGAGGGAGAAAATTAAGAAAAAGTTGGAGAAGTTGCGAAAGAAGCAACTCAAGCTTGCTGACAAATTCAAGGATGAGGTAGTGAAGAGATATGGAAAGATAGTTAAAAGTGTTGTGATATTCGGTTCTTTCATTCGTGGGGATTTTCACGAGAAAAGTGATATTGATTTGCTTGTTATAATAGATGACACGGCAGCAAGGTTTACTGATGAGATGAAGGAGGCTTTCGACGAAAAAATACAGGCACTCGGAAAGAGCATATCAAAAGACATAAATGTCCAGCCCGCATGGACCTTAACAGAATTCTGGGAAATGGCTAGAATTGGTCATCCATTGCTTTACACGATTGTGAGGGATGGGTGGGCTTTGTATGACACCGGTTTCTTTATTCCAACAAGAAAGCTTCTTGAGCTTGGAAAGATTCCAGGCACACTAGAAGCCGTAGAGTTGTTCATGGAAGGCGCCCCGAAAAAAATCCAGCGTGCGGAGATGGCTAAGCTCTATATGATTGCAGAGGATTTATACTATTCCATGCTCAATTCCTCACAGGCGGTCCTTATGTACATGGGCCTGGAGGCTCCCGCACCAAAGCATGTCGTAAGAGAGGTTGAGCAACACCTCGTCAAAAATAAGTTGCTCAAGAAAAAATATATGAATGCTTTGAAGAGGGTTATAAAATTCAGAAAGGACGTGGAACATAAAAAAATAAAGAATGTTTCTGGTGAAAAGTTGGACAAATTCATAGAAGATGCGAAAGATTATGTTGCACAGATGGAGTCTATATTGAACGCATTTCGAAAGAAGAAAAAGACTGACATTATAGTGAAAAATTATGAAGTTATGATAAAGGCTGCTGTTGCTGTTCTTAAAAAGATGGACAAGTTGCCACCAGACCCAAAGGACCTACCAGCAGCAATAGATAAGTATCTTATAGACGCGGGCTTGGTGTCAGCATCTTATAAAGATACATTCAAGAGAGTTGTGACCATGCGGAAAATGGTGGCTGACGGTCAAGCAGATAAAATACCTGAAAGAGATGTAGAGTTGGTAAGAGAATATGTTAGAAGATTCGTCAGAGATATCAGTAAAATAATTGAAACCATAGAATCCAAAGGGAAAAACAAGAAATCGAAAAAATCAAAAACCAAGAGGAAAAAACGAAAAAAATCTAAAAATTAATCCATAGCAGGATCTGGTGAGAACAGATAAATATTGTTTACCCCCTGAGTTCTTTCATAATCTCTAGGGGCTTTTTTATTCCATTTTCTGTTACAACACCAGTTATATATTTCCAGGGTGTTATGTCAAAAGCGGGGTTCATTATTTTCACATTTTTTATTTTTCTATAAACCTCTTTTGTCGGCCTTTCTTCTATTTTGATTTTTTTTCTTTTGTCAAATTTGAATCTTGAAGCGGCTACGTAAAATGGTATTCCATTTTCTGCAGCAGCCAGCGCAAGTAGATATGTTCCGGTTTTGTTTATAACACCTTCCTTTCGGATAGCATCTGTTCCAACTATTACTATGTCTGACATAGGAATAACTGGCGGGGATAGCGCTAAACCGGCTGCGCTGTCAACCAGAAGAATAACCTCAATGTTTTTAATCTTTGACAACTCTTTTGCTGTCTTGATTCCCTGCCTTTTTGGCCGCGTTTCATCTACAATGACAGTAAATTTCTTATTTTTCGCGGCTTCTTTTATTATGGCCAGAGCTGAAGAAGAATGACAATGCGTCTGGACACGTTTCCCGTTTTTTATCAGCGGACTTCCAGTCTTTGCTATTTTCTTGTTAGACTCCTCCAGCGCTTTTAAAAGCTCATCTATTTTTTCTTTTGTTGGTTCTTTTTTCAATTCTTGAAGAACATTGTAAAGCGTGACAGCAGTAGGTCTGGCGTTGAGAAGTTGTTTGCATTTTTTGTTGAAATCCTTTTTACCAATAAACTTCTTCAGATATTTTAATGACCTGATCGCTATTTCTGTTGCTCCCTGAATTCTAAGATTTTTTATATCTTTCAGTACAGACATAATTACAATTTTTCAGAACCAGTATTTATTGTTTCTCCTGTAATTGTTTATCTACAATTTCCCTTATTTCTTTATGGACATCTTCTATGGGTTTCTCCCCGTCTATCACACGCGTGTTTGGAAGATAGTCCTTAAGGGAGAGATACGCTTCTCTTATTTTTCTGAGTTTTTTTTCCTCTTCGAAAAGCTCTGTACTCGGTCTTGATCTTTGAATCCTTTCCATACAGGTCTCCGGAGAAACGTTGATTATGAATGTTATGTCCGGTTGTCGGAACATCGAGTTTATCTTCTTCATATATTCTATATCAGCATCAAGTGATCCGAACGCTATTGTCGACAGGAAATAACGGTCGCATATAACAACTTTCTCATTCTTCAGCGCGGGTTCGATCACATCGATCAAGTGCTGGCTTCTGTCAGCCGTAAACAAAAGCTGCAAGGCAATGGGATTGGGATGCCACTCTTTCCTGAGCGCTGACCTTATCAGTTGTCCAATCTTATTTTCTGTAGGTTCTTTGGTCAGAACAACTCTATAACCTTTTCTGGTCAGATAGTCTTTAAGCAGGGTTGCTTGTGTGGTCTGGCCAGAACCATCAATACCTTCAAATGCTATAAAGAACCCGTTTTTATTTTCCGGCTTTTTATTAGGCATACAAAGAAATTAGTGATAAACTTTAAAAATTTAGATTTATGTAAATGGTCCGAGTTACAGCGAATTACAGCTTAACTTCTGCCTTTTCCCATTCCTGATAATTTTTCCAGTCTTCATCCACACGCTTTTGTATCTTTTCGATATCTTTTGGCTTGAGGTGTTTGAACCTTCCCTGCACTTTTAGGTATTCTTCGACTTTTTTTCCTGTCGGTCTTTGATTGATTTTTAAAATACCATTTTCTATCTCGTAAAGGACCCACATACCAGTTTCTACAGCTAGCCTTCCCACGCTGACGGTCATGGATGAATCAAATCGCCAAGCAATTGGGCACGGTGCCTGCACATGAATGAATTTTGGACCCCTGATAGAAAGAGCTTTCTTGACTTTCCTTTGTAAATCATCAGGGTATGCAACAGATGCCGTGGCAACATAAGGTATTTTATGTGCTGCAGCTATTTCAGCCAATGGTTTTTTGAATGTTTCATTACCAATACTTAGCCTGCCTGGCGGACTTGTAGTGGTCCATGCACCGTAAGGTGTTGCAGATGAACGTTGGATGCCTGTATTAGCATAACACTCATTATCATAGCAGACATAAAGAACATTATGTCCGCGCTCAAGCATGCCTGATAATGCCTGCAGTCCTATGTCAGATGTTCCGCCATCACCAGCAATAGCAATAATATTAATGTCTTCTCGTCCCCTCACCTTCATGGCTTTCTCTATTCCAGATGCTACTGCTGCAGCGTTTTCGAATGCACAGTGTACACAGTTCACACCCCACGCCGTTCTTGGGTATTGTGTGCTAATAATTTCAGAGCATGACGTGGCTATTGAAACAATAGTATTTGGTCCGGCTGCCTGCATGATGTTGCGTATGGCTATAGCAGCTGGACAGCCCGCACACGCGTTGTGACCCTTTCTGAATAAGTCAGTCATCATAATCACCTTTAAGTTTCGAACCAAGCCAGTGAACGCCTGTATCAGAAGACCTTATCTTATCAAAGACTTCTCTAATGTTATCGAGTGTTATATCTCTCCCACCAAGACCACCAATAAAGTCCGCAATAGGTTTGCTCGTCAGACCACGCAATTCTGACCAGACAGGACCACCAATGCCCAGGGTTACCGCCTTTTCCAACACACCAACAGATTCATACTCGTTTAGTATTTCTCTAAGTTCTTCCTCCGGGAAAGGTCTGAAGGACTTGATTCTAACGAGTCCTACATCTTTTATATTATCTTTTTCGAGCAGGTATTTTATCGTGCCGCATATAGACCCGAGTGAAATGATAATATGTTTTGCCTTGTCAATATTGTATGTTTCTATTAGCCCGTTTCCGTAACTTCTCCCAAACTTCTCCGCGAATTCCTTGTTCGTTTGTTTTATTACACGCTTTGCGCGGTTCATCGCGTGATACTGTTGCTCACGAAACTCTTGAAAGTGTGGCGGTGTCCCAAACGACCCCTGCGTTATTGGATTTTTCATATCTATTGAAACAACCGGGTCGTAATCTGGCAAAAAGCCGTTTAATGAATCTGGAACATCAACAGGTTCATATGTATGCGACAAGTAAAAACCGTCTATGCAAACCATGGTCGGTAAAAGTATTTCATGGTTTTCGGATATTTTATACGCTTGTATGACAGTGTCCAATGCTTCTTGTGCTGTTTCACAATAGAGCTGAATCCAACCGCAGTCCCGGGCAGCCATTGCATCGGACCAGTCGTTCCATATGTTGATGGGCCCTGACACTGCGCGGTTGGCAACTGCCATTACTATAGGAAGTCTCGAACCTGAAACTATATGTAATATTTCATGCATCAGTTCTAGACCCTGAGAAGCCGTCGCTGTGAATGTCCGAACACCGGCACACGCCGCACCAAAGCAGGCGCTCATAGCCGAGTGCTCTGATTCCACGCGAATATATTCTGACTTCAGGTCACCGTCAGCCACCATCTGTGAAAGGTGTTCGACAATGTGTGTCTGTGGTGTAATAGGATAAGCAGCTATGACAGCAGGTTTGCATAACTTAAGCGCTTCTGCTATTGCCTGACTTGCCTCAACAACTTTTTTAACCATTTCATTACCCCATGCAACCGATTCTATACGAACTCAACAGATTATCGGATATAATTCTATATCCTGAACTACATTTTGAATAAGCTATCATTCACTTTCTCATCTTGTTTATTCTTTTCTATTTTTCCTACTTTTCTATCTCCTTTTCTATTGCCTTTACCGGGCACACATTCATACAGATCAAACAGCCCTTACAATAATCATAATCTATCTCCGCCTTTTTTGTCTTTGGATTAACCTTTATCGTGCCGTCCGGACATGTTTTCTCGCATGTACCGCAGCCGATGCATTTATCTGTGACTATTGGCTTGAATGCACGCCACGAGCCTGTTTTATTTGATTCAGACGACTCGTAGACATGCGCGCCAATATTAAATTTTTCTTCTTTTTCGTCATTCATGCGTATGCGCCAGCTTCTTTCTTAATTTTCTCAATAAGATATTTTGTATTAGCCTTTATTTCTTCTCGGGCATTAGGCGGATTTTCTATTTTTATCGCTCCTAAAGTTTGACACAAGTCCAGAACATTACCATTTATTAAAGCTTCGACAATATTCATTTCTTTGCTGTTCATTCCACCGCCTCGTAGACATTTTGTATGAGTTCTATGTTTTTGCTCACGATCGCCTCGCCTTTGGCGCCAAATTTTTCTTTTATGGCTTCCTTGAGCGAGTCTAGCGTGACAAGTCCAGTCTTTTTAGCGAACGCCCCCAGGACAGCTGTATTGACTATGGGTCTTCCAAGAATCTCAACAGCGAGTTTCGTGGCGTCTGTATAATAAACCTTGTATTTCTTCTCCAAGTCTGGATAGTGTTCATGTGAATTTATTATTATTATCCCATTGTCTGATAGACCTTCTGTTACGTTTATCGAGTTCAGCAAAGTTGGGTCAAGAATTATCAGGTGTGTTGGGTTGTATATATGAGTGCGGAGATTGATAAATTTATCATCTATTCTACAAAATGCGCGAACCGGCGCTCCCCTGCGCTCTGCACCAAACGCTGGAAAGGCCTGAGAATATTTCCCATCGCGAAATGCTGCTATTGCCAGAAGCTCTGATGTGGTAACAGCTCCTTGTCCACCGCGGCCATATATTGTTATCTCATACATTATATCACACTTAATAACATCCATTAATAATTGTTTATTTATATATTTTTCGATACTGTTTCGTTAATTGTCAAGTTTGTACATTGACGAAATATTTGTGCGTTGATGTGGCACTTGAAATAGTGTTTGAAGCGAATACGAGAAAACACCGATTTAATAAATATTAAAAACCAATAAGCCTAATGTTGGACTCAAACCGATAAGACCAGAGTGATAATATGATAATTGCTGTGATGCCGGCGTACAATGAGGAAAAAACCATAGGTAGGATAATCCGAGAAACGAGAAAATACGTAGACAAGATTATTGTTGTCGACGACGGCTCGAAAGACGCAACAGCGCAAATAGCAAAAAAAGCAGATGCTCTCGTTGTGAAACATGAGGTTAACAAAGGTCTTGGGATGTCCATAAGGACAGGTTTGGCTGAGGCAAGAAGATACAACCCCGATATTATTATAACGATAGATGCTGATGGTCAGCACGACCCAAAAGATATTCCTAAGTTTGTAGACAAGGTAAAACAAGGATATGATTTTGTTCTTGGCAGTCGCGATTTACGCGCTTACCCGTTTATTAAGAAAGTGGGAAACTTTTTTCTCAACTTTCTGACCAATCTTGTCTGTGGAACAGCACTTATGGATACAGAGTCTGGTTTTCGCGCATTCTCACGCAGAGCACTGAAAAAGATAAAGCTTCAGGGTGAGCGATATGAAATAGCAGCCGACATAATCTTTCAAGTTGGCAAACATGAACTTAGAGCGTGTAATGTTCCTATAAAATCTCCGCGTTACATAAGAGGCAAAGGCGTTACAGTGGGGGATGGCTTCAGAAACTTTCTATATCTCATAAGGAGGAGAAAACGCTCGTTAAAAGATTATTGGTATGACTTAAGATATGTTGTTAGGCACATGGCTAGGAAGTATAGGAACAAGACAGACTAATTGGGAGAAATCAATTAGAAATTTCAGAAGTAAGCTTTATATACCAGAATTTCAATAGTTATAAATGAGATAATAGGGTGTGCATCTGGCTCGTATCCTGTTTTCTTTGAAGCGACGAACAAGACAGAAACATACAAGGATGAGGGTGAGATAAATATTTTTTCTGAGTCAATTCGAGAATTCGAGCTCGTTGAGTATTCTGGCCTTCTAGCAGCTGTTATGATAATTCTTGTCAAGGTTTTATAGTTGGCATTGGAATTCTTTATAAATATTTCTTTTTTATAGTTTTTCAGGTGAATATAGTTTCATAATAAGCAGTTGAGCGGGTGTTTTAATGGACTATGAACAACTACTGAAAAAGGCATTTGAGGAATTACCAGAGAAAGGTGCACACAAGGAACGATTTGAAATACCTAAGGTTGTTATATCTCTTGCTGGAAATCAAACCATGATAAAAAATTTCAACGAGATAACTAAGGCACTTCGGAGAGAACCGAAACATGTCGCAAAATTTTTATATAGCGCCCTGGCTACACCTGGTTCTATACAAGGGAATAAACTAATTTTACAGAGAAAGCTTAGTGAGGATATAATAAACCAGAAAATATTGTCCTATGCCAATCAGTTCGTTTTCTGCAAAGAGTGTGGCAAGCCGGACACAAAGTTAGAGAAGTCTGGCAGGGCAATGGTTCTGAAATGTGAGGCATGTGGGGCTAAGAGATATGTCTGAAATGTTTTTTCATAAGGTTTTCAGGCAAGGTAAAGATGTTCTAGTTGCCATAGCAGATGAAGAGCTTATTGGCAAAATTTTGAGAGATGACGATATAGAGATGGCCATAGAGAAATCGTTCTACGGAACAGAGCTTGTCAGCTCAGAAAAGATTATAGAGCTTGTTAAGTCGTGCACCATCGCAAACATCGTTGGTGAGAGAGCAGTTAAGGTACTTCTAGAAGCAGGACTTGTTGACAAAAATGGTGTAATGAAGATTGGTGATAGTTTCCATGCCCAGATTATCAAGATCATATGATTTGACACATAACTCGGAGCATTTCGCTGGAAAAAAAGGGCAGTGGTTCATAATATCAGCTATTGTCATATCCAGCGCTTTCCTTGTAATTTCAATGCTTTTTAAGGGCTATTATTTGATTGATACCTCTTCTTCTGCAACCATAGATGAAGATTATTATTTTGAAAATATCCAATCCGACTTGAATAATGTGATAGACTCATCTGATTGCTCAAACGTCACAAAAAATCTGAACAAGTTTATAGAGTTCGCCAGAGAAGAAATGGGAAAAAAAGGAAAATATCTTGATGTGAATTACACAATCTCTTGCCCCACCATATTTTTAACCGCTTCTCTTCGTTCCAATCAGATGACAATACAAGATTCTTGGGCACATTCCGTATCCTAAGTATGGTTAATTCATTTTATCTGTCCTGTTGCTTCGAAAAGGATGTGCTTATCTTCTTTGTCGATTTTTATTACTTTGTTTTTAACGAGCATAGCAACGAGATTAAGATAGTTCATAGCAGTCTTTTTTGAGACATGAAGTTCTTTGCTCATTTTTTCAAGCAAAGCGTCTAGCTTTTTTGATTTCCTTTTTCCATACATAAGGAAGAAAGTGGGTGGGCTGTAATTCACAAATTTTTTATATTTTTCATTTTTAGACAGAGCAATGGCTATAACGAGGTCCGGAATATAGCTTTGTAAAGACCACGCTTGTCGCTTCATTATTCTGGTTTGTATGACATCTATGCGTGATAAGGCATCATATGCTTTTGCAAGTTCTTCCTTTTTTTCATACTCTCTTTTTATATTCTCTTCGAGCCACCAGACGATTTCATCCAGAGTTTTATTTGAATTCTTCAATGCTATTCTTACATTTTCGGGGTTTTTTGTTTTCAATATAACGTTGATCGTTTCGAAGATTTTGTTTTCTACATCCCTGTAATTATCTTCGCCTGGGTTAACAGACAAAGATTCCAAGTCGTTTAGTGCTGCCCTGACGTCTCCGTTGGAAGTCGCCACTATTTTTTTGAGTATTATATCGTTGGTTCTAATTCCCTCTTTTTCTGCTATTTTTTTCAGGAATTTCATAAGAGAGGGTTGCCTTATTTTGTAAAATTTTACGATATCACATTTTTTCTTTATATTTACAAGTTTTCTTGAGTAAATATCATCAACTATCATAACAATCGGGTAAGGAGATTGTTTTATCAGCTCGTGTACTGCTTTAAACCCAGAAGAACTAACGCTGTCCAACTCATCTATAAATATGATTTTTCCTTTTGACATCAGGCTTTTCTGCTGGCTTGATAACAGCAGCTTTTTGATATTTTCTGGATTTCTAAAATCCCCCGCACCAAGCTTTATCAAATCATATTTAAGCTCTTTTGCAATAAGTTCAACAGATAAGGTCTTACCAGAGCCTGGGGGTCCTGTTATGATAAGTGCGCCACCTTTTTTATTTTTCTTAATCCATTTTTTGATTTCAAAAACCTGTTTCTGGTTGCCTAAAATTTCTTCTGTCGTTCCTGGTTTGTATTTTTTGGACAGCATAATTACTAAAATTTCTAGAAAAGCATATAAAAGCAATTTTGGAGAGCATCCGGAAAAAACGTGAAAGCAATGGTTCTGGGGGTGTCGAATCCAATGCAGTATGCTTTATAAATCTAATATCATGATTTTATTTTTAAATCGGTCAAAGCGATCAAAATTTAAATCAGCCAAATTTTTAAGAATGGGGTGTTGCGGAATGATTGATTTCGATTTATATTTTATAACAGACAGACATCTTTCTAAAAAAGGAATCGTTGATGATGTGATATCTGCTATCAGAGGTGGGGTGCGAATAGTTCAATATAGAGAAAAGGAAAAGAGCACCAGAGAAATGATAAAAGAAGCGAGAGAAATAGGAAAGATATGCAAACAAAAAAACGTAGTTTTTATCGTGGATGATAGAGTCGATGTAGCTCTGGCATCAGGTGCCGATGGCGTTCATATAGGAGATGACGACATAGATTTTATGACAGCCAGAAAAATATTAGGCGATTCAAAAATCATAGGAGTCTCTGTCCGGTCTTTGGAAGATGCAAAAAAGTATGAAGAACTGGGAGCAGATTACATAAGCTTTGGGCCAATATTCAAGACGAAGACGAAAAAAGATGCTGGAGAGCCCATCGGACTTGATATAATAAGACAGGCGAAAGCAAATCTTAAAATACCATTTGCCGTTATTGGTGGAATAAACAGAGAAAATCTGAAAGATGTTCTGAACGCCGGCGCAGAGAGAGTTTGTATGATATCGGCTATTGCTGGAAAGAATAATGTGGAAGAAGAGGTTAGAATCCTAAGAGAAATGATTAAGAATTATGTGAAATTCTCTAACAACAATTAAGCGGTATTTATGAGAAAGAAATTTTGTATAAAAGATATCGGAGAAGTTGATTTGATAAAAAGAATTTCGAGAGATATAAAGAGCAAAAACGCTCTTATTGGCGTTGGAGATGACGCAGCAGTTATAAATATAAGTGGAAAGTACCTTCTTTGGACAACGGACACGCTCGTTGAAAACGACCACTTTAGTTTCAAGTGGTTTACTCCAGTTCAGGTTGGAAAAAAATCTATGGAAAGCAACGTGTCAGACATTGCAGCGATGGGTGGGATTCCGAAGTATGCGCTGGTATCGTTATGCCTGCGTGAGAATACGCCCGTGGGTTTTGTCGATGGTTTGTACAGGGGAATTTGCTCTGTCGCAAAAAAATATGGCTTCGAGATAGTTGGTGGTAATATAACACATGGTTCAGAGATTTCTATAACTGTTTCTATGCTTGGTGAAACTAGTCAAGAAAATCTGAGATTAAGGTCAGGAGCAAAGACAGGAGATTTTGTATGTGTGACAGGTCATCTGGGAAAATCATCAGCAGGTTTAAGTCTTTTAATTAAAGAAAAGAAGGGATATATTAAGCCATATCTTGAGCCGAAGGCTAGACTCAAGGAAGCGCAGATAATTTCTCAGTTTGCAAATGCCATGATTGATGTTTCGGATGGGCTTGCGTCAGAGATCAGACACATTTGTGACATGAGTAAGAAGGGGGCAGTAATTTTTAAGGAAAAGATACCAATCTCGAGGCACACAACAAAAGCCGGGAAAATACTAGGTAAGGATCCCATAGATTTTGCTTTGTACGGTGGAGAGGATTTCGAGCTTGTTTTCACGATTTCTGAAAAAAATTTGCGAAAGCTGAAAAAACAATTCAAGAACTTTTCTGTGGTTGGAAGAATTTTGCCCAGAAATAGGGGAATATATATGGTATCCAATGGGAAAAAAATAAAACTTGGGGATGGATATGACCACTTCAAAAGTAATATAAATGATAGTCATAAATAAAGATTCTAAGAATCCAACCACTATGGTGATTGTGTGGTAGAGAAAAAAAGACATAAAAAGAAAAGATCTAAGAAAACAAAAGAGACCAGAAAAAATATGACGGCGTCTGAGGTAGCAGCGCTGGAGAGTATCAGGAAACTCGCAGAGGGTTACAGACCGAAAACAACGAAGACCGGGACGAAATTCAAGGGAAAAAACAAAGTAATAATAGCCTGATTTTTTATTTTGCTTGGTTAGGAAAGGTATCTAAAGATTTTACTACGAAGAGTTATATTGGATGCGAAACTTAATTATCAATAGATCAGGCCAACAATAAGTCAACTATTGTCAGGGTGTTTTTCTACGGCAGAAATTTTGCGACTTCTCTGAACGTGTCCTGGTGTGTTAAAAACAACGCTCGGCAACAATAATTTTTGATTCCAAGGTCATCCAGAACTTTTTCTGGTTTTTCACCTTTTTTGACCCGCTTCTTGAATTCTTCCCAGTACTGACTAATTGGTCTGCCACAAGTCATGCATCTAACAGGTATCAACATAATTATCACCTTTAATCCATTTGTTTTAATTCATCAAACTGTACATCAGATTCTCACTATCTGGTTCTTCAGGCTATCTTTTACTCTGCTGTTTCTTTCTTCTTGGGCCAGCAGAGCTTCTTGAAGGTTTGTGGGGTTCTGTTCTTCTCGAGTCCGATATGAGCAGAGACCTATCATAATTGATAAACAATTCTTTAAGTTTTTTGTCGTTTTCGAATTTAACTAGTGCATTGGCTATGGCTGTTCTACATGCGTCAGCCTGTCCTGAGATGCCACCACCTCTAACATTTACATTTATGTTTACTTTTTTTGCTAGTTTCGGGGCAAGTAGAAGTGGCTCTTCTATTCTCATACGCACAAGTCTTGGGGTTATATTCTCAATTGGTTTGGAGTTTATTCTAACCACACCAGAACCATCTTTGATGGTGGCTCTTGCTATTGCCTTTTTTCTCTTTCCCGTCGCAACTATAATTTTTTTCTTCATTCAGACCAGCCCAATTCTTGTGATATTTTTTCTATACGCACGAAGCTCGTTCTAATGTTCTTCTTGTTGTCGAACTTTTCTATTTTTTTGTCTTTAAACTTTTCTGGAATTCCTATATAAACTTTCAGTCTTTTTATTGCATTTCTGCCTCTTTTATTTTTCGGTAACATTCCCGCTATCGTTCTTCTTACGATCATATTTGGTTTTTTCGGAAAAAAGGGACCCTTATACACATCTCCGCGATGTCTTCTCTGGAGATATTTTTCAAAAATTTTTTTATTATTCCCTGTTATTATAGCCTTTTCACTATTGACTATGTGAATCTTTTCTTCTTCTAAGAGTTTTTTAGCTACGAATGTTGATAGTCGCCCAAGCACAGCATCTTTTGCATCTATTATCATTTTTCACACCATAGTTCTATATAATGATTCTTCCTCGCATATTTTTCTCAATGAGCTCATCCCAAGACACGATATTTCCCCTTTCTTTTATTTTTTTCTCAGCAGACTTACTGAATGAATATGCACATACGGAGATATTTTTTGTTAATATTCCGTTCCCAAGAACTTTTCCTGGAACGACAATCAATTCCCCCTCTTTTCCAATTTTGTCTATCTTCGCGATATTTACAGCGGTGCGTTTTCTTCTCGCTGCCGATAGATATCTAGCCAATGCTTGGTAAAACCCCTCTTTGCGTTTTTTCAACTTCTTTACAAGTTCAATCAAGGTTTTGTCTGTTTTTTTCATCAAATCGCCCATATTGATACAATGCTGGGGATGGGATTTGAACCCACGCAGACACTAAGTCACAGGATCTTAAGTATGACATCATTTGACCTTTGGTCAGGAGTCAAATGAACCTGCCCCTTTGGCCATTCAAGTGGTCAAAAAGACCATGACTTGGGTACCCCAGCGTTATATCAGTATTATTTCATTTCGTTATTAAAAGATTCGCCCAGAGGGTTCATTTGACTGCCTTTTCGAGCCCATCTTTGAAAATCGATAATTTTTTGTTTAGCACATTAAAAGCTTGTTTTATGATTTCTGGTGCTGTCAAACCAGAGACTGTTTCAACGCGGAATAAAATGTTTTTTTCATCTCCGCTTACGGCTATCGCTCTTTTCTCACAATTATCAACGCAGTACATGCAGAGTGAACATTCCATGCTGTTGACTATGCAAACCTTTCCATCTTTTTTCTGTAAAATTTTTTTCGGGCATTTCTCCACACACACACCACAATTATTGCACTTATCTTTATCTATTCTTATGTGTGGCAAATATTGATAGCCCACCACAGCTGCCTGATGCTTTGCGTGGTTTTTTCCTATTCCGAGTGATGCAACAGCTTGTAGTTTGAGTTCTCTGCCTTCAAGCAACTCAACTACTGGTATGTTTGGGTTTGTTGGTTTTACGCTGTCCTCATTGCTTTTCAGGTCACCAGAATATACTTTGCATGGTCCTTTTTTTTCAAGAGTTAATATGACTTCGCATCTACTGCATCCTTTACCACCACATTTACATTCTTCCTTGAGGTTGAAAAGCCTTGAGTCGAAGGTTAGTGGTATTAACCCCAGGCGATGAGCAAGAAGCTCATCAAATAAACCTGTTGTATTTTTTTCTATGTCTACATATTCAATAGCCATAGTTGGTATTTCTGCTACCATAATCTCTCTTAAGGCGTTTGCAAACGCTGGGGTAGTTTTTTCCAAAACGAATTTCACAAACTTTGGACTCTTCTCCAAGATTTTCATATTCATAATTTACACCCTTCTCCCTCTTCTGCCGCCCTTCTTTCTTGTTGAATCGTGGGGTATGGGCGTAACATCCTCTATTCTTCCTATCTTGAGACCAGAACGGGCAAGTGCTCTTATTGCAGGCTGCGCACCTTGGCCCGGAATTTTTGACTTATGCCCTCCCGGTGCTCTTACACGGATATGAACAGCGTTAATGTTGTGAGCTAGCGCGTCTTCTGCAGCTTTCTGTGCTGCTTTCATCGCAGGAAATGGACTTCCTTTAAGCCTATCTTGGTTAGTTATCATCCCACCGGAATATTTTGCAATGGTTTCAGACCCAGTGATGTCTGTTATATGAATTATTGTGTTGTTAGTGGATGAAAATATGTTTGCTATTCCCCATCTTATTTTTCCTTTTTTGGTCATTCTTTTTCACCAGCTATCAGTTGGTTTTTTATTTTTGGACTTAGCCTTATTTTATTTTCAAGTTCTGTCGGAACTAGAAAACTTGGCCATCTAACTTTTCTCTCATTTATTAAGATATGACCATGAACAATTAACTGCCTTGCGTGTTTTGGGCTATTTGCAATTTTTTTATTGAAAACTATGCTTTGTAATCTTCTAGATAATATGTCTTCTAATTTAAGCTCAAGAACATCATCCAGGCTAGCGGATTTGGTCACTAATCCAAGCCTGTAAAGTCTATTTATCAGCTCTTTTTCTTTTTCCTCATCTCTTTTTCCCTGGAGGTCCCTGGCTCTTTTTCTGAAGTCTCTCAAAATACTTTCTGCTTTCCAGATTTCTCTCTTTCTCCTCAAGCCAAACTCATTCATAAGCTTTTTTTCTTTGGCGATTCTATCTTTGTCGTAAGGACGCTTTGGTTTTTCATATTTTTTTCTTGGTTTTTTTGGATGACCCATTCACATCACTTTATTTTTTTCCACGCTTGGCTTGTAAAGCCTTTCTTTTTTGAACACCAACAGTTTTATTGTGTCGAAAACTTCCTCTGGTCCGTTGTCCACGCACTGGAAGATTTTGTTCGTGTCTTATGCCGCGATATGCTCTGATCTGCCTCAGGACATTTATTCTTTTTCTTACCTCAAAGTCTATTTTAGATGAAACTAGATGCGTTTTCTCTGTCTGGCTTCTCGCATTTGTTATCCAATGAGGAAAATCAGATTTTTTTATAACCTCTTCTATACGATTAATCTCATCTTGACTGAGGCTACCGAGTTTAGTCCTCATGTCTATTTTTGCTTTTATGCATACAGCTTTTACTATTGTTGGCCCAATGCCTTTTATTTTTTGCAACGCTCTTGCAACGCTAAGATTGCCATCTAAGTCTGTGTTTATAAGTCTTACAATTTTTTTTGTTTCCGTCATTTCTCCCATAATATCAACTTTCTTTTTAATTATAGCTAGTGTCTGTCGTCTGTTTATGGAAAACAAATAACTTGTTAGCCACAATTGCTCCACTAGAAACATTTAATGTTTCTCGGAACATTTTAGGTTATGCCTTCTTTAAGAAGCATAACCGCCGGCACCCCTCATGCGGGGATTGTTCGAAACCGACTTTGTTTTACAATTATTTTACTCTTATCTTATTAGAGAAAAGTTTTTTAAAACTTTCTTTTTTCTCTCGCGACTATCGACGATAGGAAATAAATTGTGTCCTCTGAATACGGTGTCTTTTAGACGCTTATAAATAGCAGAGACCGACAATATCATTAACTTTTCGATTTAACATAACCAAATAGAAGTTATCTATATCATGGCAATAATTAAATTATTCTGTTTCAAAATCTTCTAGCTTGAGCTTGGCGGCGTCCACGTCTTGTCCGCGCTCTTTAAGGGTATACTTTGCCAAAATGTAATATATCAATCCGAGTGATTTCTTCCCTTTGTTGTTGCATGGTATTACGAGGTCCACGAAAGATGTCTGATTGAATGTGTCGCACAACGCTATTATAGGTATCCTAATCTTGACAGCTTCTTTAAGGGCTTGTTTGTCTATGGCTGGGTCAGTAATGACAATTATTTCTGGCTCGAAAAAGTCCTTAAAATTTGGATTTGTTAAGGAGCCGGGCATAAATCTTCCTGCTATACATTTTCCCCCAACAGCCTTCGCAAAAGCTTTCACGGGTTTTCTTCCATTCTCCTTTCTAGAAACAGCCAGAATTTTTTTCGACCTTGCAAGCATCTTGACAGCAGCATGAATGTGTTTGTCGAGAATCCCTATATTCAGAACAGCAAGACCATTTGGTCTAATTTTATAAATAAATCGTTGCATGTCCGCTGTCTTGAAGGTCATGCCTATATGAGCTCCGGCTTTGAGATATTGTTCTCTTGGAACAAGCATGTCTTTTTCTTTAGCCATAATCATCCTTCCAATCCGTTTAACTCAAATGAATTTATTAGAAATCTTTTTAAATATTCCTTGTCCACTTTTGTGGGTTTCTCTCAAAACTTTTCATAACACATATGATACACCTTGATCTAACACAAGACCAATTACGAAAGCCATATACGAGAACTACCTGTCTTCCCAAACGAACGAACTTTAAGTAATGTTCATTAAGCTTTGACGCCCTTGATCATGACATAGTCGCCGAACTTCCATATCACGACCTCGCCACCTTCCACGACTTTTCCCTTGAGGTCGTCTGGTATGCGGGTTTCAAACATAGAATAATCTTCCAAATCCATTAACTGAGCATTATCACCCGAAATTGATATAACTTGAGCATTCTTTTTTATGACTATTGGTATTCTAACTTTATGGCCAGCCGGTTTCACAATAACGCGTTTCTGACCATCAAATATACCAACCGCTTCTAGTCGTGCCTTTGCTTCGCCGTGTTTTCCCGGCTTGGATATTTTGAGGCTTGTTACTTTGCAAGGCGCGTTATCAATAAGAATAAATTTACCTTCGCGACATTTTTTGATTTCTTCAACCGTCGTCTCCATTTTATAACCTCCCGCAAAAATATTATTGATTAGTTATCAACTGGCTTTAAATTATTATCTTCTTTGCCAAATCGTGTCAACGGTGTTCACAATTATACCATTTTATGCTTTATAACAAATTCAATATCTTTTTTCTGAACGGTCCTGCGCCCAGAATGCTGACTTATGAGAACCGCTTTCCTCGCTATGTCCAAACCAATCTCCTCCACAGTGTCGCGAAGCTCTTCAATAGCATCGGCAGAAACACGCTTCGCACCGGCTTTCTTGGCTATTAAACCAAAAGGAAAAATTGGTAACGTCATACAAACACCAGATATAATAAATTAGTTGAAAGCCTTTTAAATGCCTTAAGATAGCACAAAACACCTAAAATATCTCAAAAATTTGACAAATCCAAACATTTTTAAGCTTCTAGCATAGAAAACTTTAAATAGTTTTTGGTTCAACTTTTATAAAGTTTGTCTTTTTGCTATGTTACGATTAGATGGTAACAATGGGGTGTGAGTATGATAAAAAAGAAGATTTTTAAATGTCCGGACTGCGGTTCTACTGAATTTTATAAAGACCCCGAACGGGCAGAGCTGATATGTGCTAAATGTGGTAGGGTGATTGAGGATTCTATGATTGATATTTCTCAGGATTGGCGAGCATTCACAGACGACCAGAAAGAAAAAAGGGCGAGGACAGGTGCCCCTCTAACACACAGAAGGCATGACAAGGGCCTCACGACTGAAATAGGCAAAGGTGTGACAGAGCTTTTTAAGGTGCCTGCCAAAAAACGTTCTCAGTTCTTCAGAATCAGGAAATGGCAGAAGCGTCTACTAACATCGAAAGACAGAAACCTTTCATTTGCGTTGGGCGAGCTTCAGAGATTGGTTTCGTATTTGGGGCTACCCGCCACTCTGCACGAAGAGGTTGCAAAACTGTACGAAAAGGCACTAGAAAAGGGTCTTGTCCGTGGTCGTTCAATTGAATCCATAATTGCAGCTCTTGTTTATTCGCTATGTCGGGAATACGGAACTCCAAGAACATTAACAGAAATATCTCAGGCATCTGGAATAGAAAAAAGAGAACTAGGTCGCACGTATAGATACATATCAAGAAAAATGGGAATGAGAATTCTTCCCGCGAAGGCAGCTTCATATATACCAAGGTTCGCATCCATGCTTAATCTCAGCGACAGGGTTCAGGTTAAGGCTATTAACATACTAAAAAAGGCGAGAAAAAAGGATGTGATATCTGGAAAGGGGCCTTGCGGCTGTGCAGCAGCAGCGATATATATAGCGTCTGTATTGGAAGGGGAACGAAGAACACAGAGAGAGGTAGCAGATGTTGTTGGTGTAACAGAGGTTACTATAAGAAATAGATACAAGGAGATAGCAGAAGCCCTAAACATCGAAGAAGAAGTCGAAAAGAAGGCAAAAGAAGAGGAGGGCGGCAAAAAGCGAAAGAAGAAACAGTAATATCAGCCCCACTTCCGTTTCATTTATTTCATACCATTATTCCATCGCAGCTAATATTTTCTCAAGCCCAGCATCTGTTTTTATGGCGGTAGGGCAAAACACTGTTCTGCTAACTTTATGCCTTTTGGAGAGAGTATCAATAATTTTAGACAGGCTGACTAGTGGCTTTTTGTATTTTTTGGATAAAAAATGCGTGTCATAGTAAAATGGTTCTTGGAGCTCTTCTGCAGCAAGTCTGACTATGTTTTGTCCTGTGAGATTTCGTTTTTTGAGCTCTTTTAGGACAGACATACAAAAATTCTTTTTTTGTATCGTGTCGATGTAGATAGGACCAATGGATTTCTCACTGGGGTGCTCTCTTATTTCCCAACTATCCTTGTCGGCAACTATATACTTCATTTTGTCAAGCAATACATCACACTTTTTAGCACCCCTCAAGACAGAGCCGAATATTCTTATATAATGTCTATCCTGAAAACACAGAAGAGGCTGAAAAGCCTTGTCTTGTTGCATGAGTATTCGAATAATAGATGTTATTAGAATTCTCGTGCCAAGCTCTTTTGAATAGAAGCATCTGACAGAACGTATTCCGTATCTTCGCTCAGCAACACGGGGATAGACGCCATTAAGCGCCGCGGTATCTGTTGCTGTTACTGCTAAATAACCTTTCCTACCAAGTGAATGCCCCGCTGCCGCAATAAATCCAACGGGGGACCCGTAGGGGTCTATATCAACAAAATCAAACCCGTTTTCACTTAGAAAGGCATTTGCATCTTTATTAACAAAATTTATTTTGGTTTTGTTTAAGTATGCATTTTTTCGGGCAAGCTTAATCGCGTTCTCATTGACATCACACGCCCAAACCTCACCACCAACTTCTTTCTTGTACCGAATTGCCCGAACGCCTGTAGCAGTCAGCGCATCACAAATTCTCATCCTATTTTTTGCTCTCTTCTTGGAAACTTTGAATAGAACAGCAAGACACGCGACAGATATGTCTCTGTTTTTAGTCATGGCTGGATTATAAAATCCTTCTCTCCGCCCCTGCTCAGGCTTGTTCACATTTGGCACATATAATCGAGCAGAACCCTCTTTGATGGTCTTTATCATCCTAACCCCCATTGATGCGCTTAAGAACATCGAGCAACTCACTTGGGCGTCTTATCACATAGTCAGGACTGATACTCTTTACATACTTTTTATACTTTGGCACCAGGCCATATAATGCAAAAACTGTTTTTATTCCAACAGCCTTTGCACCGTTAACATCCCGCATCGGGTCATCCCCGACAAATAATATTTCATGTGGTTTGCATCCGGCTTTTTTGACTGCCAATCTGAAAACACCCCGGCTTGGCTTCTTCTGTCGCGTTTCATCAAAAGCAACGACAAAATCAAAATATTCTGCCAGACCCGTTTCAAACAACCTGAGCCATACCTTCATACTCGGTGCATCAGAAACTATGCTAAGTTTGTAGCCTTCTTGCTTCAATTTCTTCATAAGGTGAACAACACCGGGATATGGTTTCAGGTGTCTCAACTGAACCCTTCTATATTCATATACAGCTCTCGCAAGTATCTTATAGTCTATCTTCTTCATAACCCTTATAAGAAACTTCTGAAATATCTTATCATACTCTATTCCATAGTTTTCGTATAATTCGAAAAGTATCTTCATTGCGTCCTTTTTGCTCATCTCTAATCCTTCTTTTATCATTGCATCTACAGCAGCAGAGCAACACATCTTTTTAATCCCCATAAAATCTACGAGTGTGTTGTCCAGATCAAAAAATATGTACTTTATCACTTTTTTCATCTTCTTCACCAACAATTATTCTAGTTTACTTGGTCTATGACAACAGGAGGCAGTGCCAAGATTCTCTTTGTTCACTCAATTATATCAACAAAATCGATAACACCGTCAGCATCTTTGTCCACACCCTGAACAACATGTGCGTAGACTTTTTTATTTTTTTCATTTCCTTTACATAGTTCATCAAAGCGCTGTAGGAATGCCAATATCGCTGCACGTGTTCCTTGCGAACGAATCCCCGCGACAACCATAATATACTTTTTTCGGTTGAATGGATTTTTGGTTTTTATCACAATGCCGCAATTGTCAGATTTGTAAAAATTTTTAGTCAGTTTTGAGTATATCGCTTTATTCTTAAAAAATATTGGTAATCTATTATTCACTTTTTCTGCAATTCTATTAACAATCGGTCCACCGACGATTATCATATTTTGTTCTAAGTTTTTTATCTCGGTATCCAAAACGACACACGGCTTCGGCGGAAAAGAAGAAAACGAGCCAAGAAACATTGTAAGGTCAGACGCATAGTATCCGTCCCGAGCTCTTGCTGACAGAGCCCCATGCGGATCAGGAGAGCCAAGAACAATTTTTGTGTTTATTCGGCCATTCTCTACAAATGGTTTGAGAAACTCTCTTTTCTTTTTACTCAGAAATGTTATATTATTTACGGGCTCAAACTCCCCGACGCGCAACAGGAATGATGGCGCTCTGAGCCGATAAAACTTTGTTAAAATATCCTTTCTTGATACGTGTTCAACCTCCACAATTCCCATTTTTTCCATCTTCCGTATATGGTAATATATTTTCTGTTGTTCGATATTCAACGCCTTTGCAATTTCTCTTGGATACATACTCCTTCGGATTAGTAGTGAAATTATTTTTTTCTCTATTGGGTTTATATTCGGAGTGAATTCAACCGTTTCTATCGATTCTAGAGAATCTCTTCCTCTTCTGACAACAAACATTTTCATAACCTCGTTCTTTTTTGTGTGCTGTTTCCACTTTGAAGTTAACTTCCATTTATATTAAAAATATTTTTTTAATAGTATTAAAAATATTTTAATAAAAGTATTTAAACTATCCGCTACTATAGATATTTCTATGGAATTCAATCTTCAAATCTGGTAGATAAGCAATGCAAGCAGTTATTTTAGCAGCAGGGAATGGAACTAGACTCAGACCGTTGACAATTACCATGTCAAAAGCAATGATACCTATAGCAGGAAAGCCAATGATTCAGTGGACAATCGACACACTAAAAAAATATGTAGATGATATAATTATTGTCGTGAGAAAAGGACAGAAAGATATTCTGAGCATAGATGGGTGCAACTTTGTTGTTCAGAAAGAGCAGCGGGGTACTGCTGATGCTGTTTCTGTTGTTGAAAATCTTATCGAAGACGAATTTATTCTCATGAATTGTGATGAAATCGTATCAGAAGAGGATATAAAACAAATTTGCAGAAGCCGTGCGTACACAATGGCTGTTTACAAGTCTGAAACCCCAGAGCGATTCGGAGCGATAAGAGTTGTCGATGGAACTATCACACACATAGAGGAAAAGTCTCCAAACCCTTCGAGTAACCTCGTCAATGCGGGTATAGGCGTATTTGATAAAAGAATATTCGATTTTATAAAGAGAACTCCAATCTCAGAGCGTGGGGAGTATGAGATAACTAAAACCCTTAACATGATGATAGAAGATGGTATCGAAATTAGACCAACAGAGCTCAAACAATGGATAAGTGTGAGTTATCCATGGAACATTCTCGATGCGAATAAAATAATATTAGACAGAACAGGAACAATTATAGAAGACGACGTTGAGATAAGACCCGGCGTATTTATACAAGACCCCGTCTTTATTGGTAGGGGGTCTGTTGTTGGTCCAAACTCTTTTATTAGGCCATATTCTTCTATAGGAGAAGATTGCCGCATTGGGAATGCGAGCGAGATAAAAAATTCAGTTATAATGAAAAACACATATGTCTCACATCTTAGTTATGTTGGAGACAGCATAGTTGCCGACAATTGCAACATTGCTGCAGGCACGATTTTTGCTAATCTGAGACTGGACGATAAAAACATTAAAATGAACATAAAGGGAGAGCGCATTGACAGCGGCCGACGCAAACTTGGCGGTGTCGTTGGAAGTAATTGCAAGTTCGGGATAAACTGTTCTATAATGCCTGGCGTGAAAATATATCCGAATCTGCTAATACCACCACACCAGGTCATAACAAAAGACCTGTTGAGTGTTAGCATGGAAGAATGGAAAAATGAAGTTAACAACCCAAGGAAGAATACTGGCAACGGAGGAAGTATCTAAGATCCGTAGCCGTGTTAATAATCAACCAGTTTAATAAAATCAAACAACATAAAAAGGTGATTAAATGTGCGGAATTGTGGGAATAGTGAGTGAAAAGCCATTTGAGGTCGGAGAGCTCATAAAAGCGCTAAAAAGGCTTGAATACCGCGGTTATGATTCTGTTGGCTTTGCAACTGATAAGGGAGTTGTCGAAAAGGATGTTGGAGAGATAAAAGACTTTATGACTCGTGTTGACCTCAAGCAAACAGCCAAGGTTGCAATATCACACACAAGATGGGCAACACACGGTGGTGTTACAAAAACAAATGCACACCCGCACACAGACTGCTCAGGAGATATAATGATAGTACACAATGGAATTATAGAAAACTTTATTGAATTAAAAAATGAGCTAAAAAAGGAGGGTCATAAAATAATCTCAGATACTGATAGTGAACTCATTGCACATTTCTTTGAAGGAAAGGACATAAAAAAGGCGTGTGTAGATTTCTTTAAAAAAGTTCGTGGAACTTTTGCTGTTCTCATCATAAAAAAAGGCGGGGAGGAGATTTACGCGTTGAAAAAAGATTCCCCACTGGCACTTGGAATTGCAGATGGAATGAATATAATAGGAAGCGATATATATGCTTTTTCTGACAAAACCAATAAAGCAATATTTTTTGATGATAATGAATTTGCTATTATTGGACCACGTTCATATGAGTTTTTTGATAAAGAAGGAAATCCGATAGAAAAACACGTACAAGAATTCGAATGGTCATCAAGAGAGGAAGAAAAAAAGAAATACAAACATTTCATGATAAAAGAAATAAAAGAACAGCCTATCGTTGCTGAGAGACTTATCAGGTCACTGGAAACAGAACAAAAAGAAAAGATATTGGAACTTAAAAATATGATCGAAAATGCGAAAAGGATAATTTTTGTCGCTGCTGGAACTTCATACCATGCCTCTCTTCTCGGAACCTATTTCTTACACGAATCTGGCGTAGAGGCTCACGCGCTGATAGCCTCAGAATTTAACAGCTTTGCGACAGTGGACGACGAAACGCTTATAATAGCAATAAGCCAAAGTGGCGAAACTATGGATGTCATCAAGTCAATAAAATTCGCAAGAGAGAGCGGCGCAAAGATAGCATCCATCGTCAATGTTCCGTATTCATCCATACAAAGGCTTTCTGACATCTCGCTAAATATACTTGCCGGGCAAGAAATCTGTGTTGCCTCAACAAAGACGTTCACAAATCAGGTAATTCTTCTGCTTTATCTATGTTCCTTACTTGGGTACAAGACAAATTTCAGAGAGCTTGTAAGAAATATGCAAAATATATTCGAACAGGAAGAAAAAATAAAAGAGCTTGCCAAAGAGCTCAAAGACAAAAAAGACATTTATGTTATCGGGCGCGCAATGGCTTATCCTGTTGCAAGAGAGATAGCACTCAAACTCAAAGAAATATCTTACATACACGCAGAGGGAATGATGGGTGGTGAACTTAAACATGGTACAATAGCATTAATAGAAGACGGTGTGCCTGTGATATCACTCATACCAGAAGGCGATGAAGACATAATCTCAAACACAAAAGAAGTCGAGGCACGGGGAGCGAGAACAATAATAATTTCTTCGCAACCCATGAAAAAGACTGATTTCGCCATACCATCCGGAAACGGGGGGACATTTGCAATCTTGTCGAACATGATAGGGCAAATGCTAACATATTATATAGCTCTTGAGAAGGGATTGCCAATAGACAAGCCAAGAAACCTCGCAAAGAGCGTAACTGTTAAATGAATAACAAATCGCTAAAAAATATTCACATAGACATTTCGAAATGACTTTATTTTTATATCATCTGCCAAAAATTAAAGGTGTTTTTATGTCGATGTTTGGTTCCGCAGGAATAAGGGGATTGGTCCCGGAAGAAATAAATGAGAAATTTGCCAGAAAGATAGGGTCTGTGACAAGCAAATTAGTAGAGAAATATGGGGGGGAGAGTATCTGTCTAGCAACAGATACAAGACTAAGCAACAATATGCTCAAGCGAGCTTTCATATCAGGTCTAGATACCGATATTAATGTGAAGGATTTTGGAATAGTTCCGACACCATGCCTCGCACTCATGTCCAAAAAGTTCAGGTCGTTCGGGGTTATGATAACAGCGTCCCACAACCCACCAGATTACAATGGGTTTAAATTTTTCAATCCACGTGGAATAGCATTTTACAGCGACGAAGAAGATGAGTTTGAAAAGATTTTTGAATCGATAAAGATTATAGAAGCAAAAGAAAAACCAGAGATAGAAAAGATAAATGGTATTGAGATATTCACAAAAGAAATAAAAAATATGCTTCCAAAGCTGGACATGGATTATAAAATAGTTCTCGATATGGCGAACGGTGCGGCAACGCGGCTATCGGAATTCTATAAAGAGCTGGGCTTTGATGTTCTTGAGATGAATGAAACACCAGATGGCTCTTTCCCGGGTCGTTCGCCAGAACCCACCGAATCGACGCTACAGAAAACGATAGAAACTGTCAAAAAAAACAACGCTGATTTTGGCATAGCATATGACGGGGATGGTGACAGAATTGCGTTGATTGATAAAGAGGGCTTTGTTCCACTAAACGAATTCTGTGCATTTTTTGCGTGGAAACGATGTAAAGTTCTTAACAATAAAAAGGTCTCCACAAACATAGACGCATCGAAAATAATAGATATTATGGTTGCAGATGCTGGTGGCCAACTTTTCAAAACCAGAGTAGGTGATGTGTCAATAACATATGAGATGTTAAGGCAAGACGGGCAAACAGCGGTAGAACAATGTGGACATCTTTTTTCCAGAGAGTTCTTGCCCGGTCCTGGGCCAACGTACTCTCTACTCTGGCTTTTCAGTAACATGATCAAAACAAGCGAGATAAGAGAGACAATAGAAAAATTCCCGAAATTTTATCTTAAGAAGGGAAAAGTTGAGGTAAAAAACAAAAAAGAAAGCATGGCCAAAATAATAGCAACGCTCAAAAATAAATATAAAGATGCTACAATCAACGAGATAGATGGCATTAGGTTGGACTGGAAAGACTCGTTCATGTTGATAAGACCCAGCGGCACAGAACATTTAATACGAATCACTTGTGAGTCAATGAATGAAAAAAAAGCAAATAAACTTCTAACAGATGGAATTAGGCTCGTGAAAAGCATCAAAGTCTAGTTAGCACACACTTTGATTCTTTAGAACTACATGATTCACTTTGCTTGACTTCCTCGCTCTTTAGACTGACGTCCTTTTTGCTGATTATAAAGCTTTTTGATTCTAGCTATCGTGTCAGCATCCCCCGGTCCTTTGTCTTCTGGGTCACGGATACGGAGCATACGAGGAAACCGTAGCGCAAAACCAGACTCATAGTTAGGACTTTTTTGTATCTCCTCATAGGCAACTTCTATGACAACTTCTGGTCTGAATTTAACATTTCTTCCCTTTTCTTCTATGATAAGCTTCTTCAGTTTTTTTGTCATGGTTTTAAACTCTTTGTCAGAGAGTCCTGTCCCCAGCTTTCCAACAGGAACAAATTTATCACCATTCCTGGCACCGAGAAGGAAGGAGCCAAACCAACCAGCACGCTTTCCTGTTCCCCACTCTGCACCTATGATTACCAAATCCAGAGGTTCCATAATGGGCTTAACCTTAAGCCAATAGCCAACGCGCTTTCCGGGCTGATAAACAGCATCAAGGTTCTTGACCATAACTCCCTCTTCACCCATAGAAAGCGATCTTTTGTAGAATTTCTCTGCTTCATTATAGTCATTGGTTTCTATATGTTCCACCAGAACAAATTTTCCTTTTATCTCCTTCACAATACTTCTAAGCTTTGACCATCTTTTTCGCAGAGGTTCATTCATATAGTTTTTATTGCCTATGTATATTAACTCAAAAAGATTGACCTGAGCAGGTATTTCTCTGACCATCTTCTCTATGTCATACTTTCTTTGTATGCGCCTTGACAAGTGCTGAAACGGTAAGGGTTTTCCAGTCTTTAGGTCGACAGCAATCGTTTCCCCTTCAACTATACAGACATCTGTTTTTATAGCCTCTCGCGCCCATTTAACAACTTCTGGAAACTGCTTTGTGACATCATCCATCCGACGGGAAAATATCCAGATTTTTTTTCCTTTTTTATGAATTTGCACCCGGAAGCCGTCTAGCTTTATTTCTAGAGCCGGGTTTTTAAAACTCTCTAGCGCGGTCTTAAGATCCGGGGCTTTTTCAGCAAGCATGACACGTATTGGTTTGCCTATCTTAACAGCAAGGCCAGAAAGCTTTTTATCAGCTGCCATTTCTGCAACCATACCATAATCATTCAAAAGATTGTATGCGTGTTCGACATCTTCTGGGCTAACATCGAAAGCCTTGGCTATGCTATCTCTTATTATACCCTCAGCAACGCCTATACGCATTTCTCCAAGAATAGTCCTCACGAGATACATAGCTTCATCTGGGTTGGCATTTGATAGGAGCTCTGAAACGAGAGAAATCTTCCTTTCTTGGCTTCCACATCCTTCTATCGCAGGCAGTCTTCTCAGGTTTGTGACAACCATTTCTACCGTAAGCTCTTTCTTTCCAAGAGAGCGTTGTTTTTTGTTTTTGATAAGCTCTTTAGCGGTAAATCCCATGTCACCGGTTTTTTTGTAAATTTTGTTGAATTCTGCCTTATCAACCCCAGCGACCTTCTGTACAATTCTTTTCATCATCTCCAGAGCAATGCCCAGATCTTTTTGTTCAACCTTTGGAAAAACAATTCCAGCCGACAGAAGAACAACATTAGCAAGGTCTTCTTTTTTCACCTTTGAAAAGAACCGACTAAGAATATCTACCTTTTCCAGTTTTTTGGTTGTTGCTTCCAGTCGCTTGTAGATATCTACAAGCTCTCTGTATAACATGAAAAATACTTATATAGGAAATTAAATAAAGTTTAACTGAGATATATAGAATAAGTTCGTCTATAAGAGATGTTTCATAAAATATAAAGATGATAATATGAGAGAACCTGTTGCCATTGGTTTTTATCCCGGTGGTAATGAAACCCTTCAAAGAACCCTTCAAGAACTATTTAACACAAGGGTGAAGAGGGTTGACAATGTAAAAGCAGTTATTGTGCCACACGCTGGTTATATATATTCTGGTTCTGTAACTGCCAAAACAATGCTAGTAGCAGAGAAAGCTATAAAAAGTCCTGTTGTTATCATAGGGCCAAATCACACCGGTCTTGGTTATCCTGTTGCTTTGAGTAAGCAGACATGGATAACTCCTCTCGGGGAAATCAAGACCGATACAGAAACAATACAAAAACTTTGCGAAAATTTCACAATTCGTGTTGATGAAACTGCACATAGTAGAGAGCATTCAATAGAAGTTGAATTGCCATTTCTTCAATACCTTGCAAAAAAGCGTTCTATTGATTTGCGCATCGTTCCGGTGTGTCTGCAACTCGTGACATATTCAACATTGGAAAAGATCGCTGAAACCTTTGCATCTGTGTGCAAGAAATGTTTCTTTGTTATTTCATCTGATTTTACACACTTTGGGCCGATGTATGGCTACGAACCAAAAAAAGGAAACCCGGTGGAGCAAATCAAATTCGTAAAAAAAATGGACAAAGAATTGATAACTTATATATGCGAACTCAAGCCACAAAAATTCTGGGACACTATACAAGAGAATGGGTGTACTGTTTGTGGAGCAGTGCCGATAACTCTCATGCTCCTTGTAATGAAAAAAATTCGGGCGAAGAAAGGTAAACTTATAGAATATAAAACCAGTCTAGAGGTAAGTCCTTCTGACTCTTTTGTAAGCTACGCTGGGATCATAATACAATGAAACATATAACGAGGCGCATAACAAGGTTCATTGGTTAAGAGATTTGAAAAGTACAAATGCCCTCTTGATTCAATCCTCAAGAGAAACCCGAGCCCTGTTTTCATAACAAAAAACTTAAATGCCAAAAAGGGTTGCTTTGAAATTTTTATACCTTTTTAGAATCTTCAAAGGACACGTTTTCTATCCTTTCGTCTTCATCAATAGCAAATTTCAACATTTTTCTATCTAGCTCGTTATTCTTCGCAGAAAAGAATTCGCCGCAGTCGGCACACTGAAAGTCTTGGTCTATATCAGAAAGCCAAGACGGTTCTACTATCACATTGCCGCATTTTGGACACTTAAGAAAGACCACTTCTAAGAATGAAAATTTATGCTTCATGTGTTATCATCGTTTTTTTACAACTTTAAATCTCGTTTTATTTCAGCCTCTTATTTATTTGTTTTAGTTTCTTCTATCACTATCCTTGTGGTTGTGGGGAGTTTGTGGGCGGCAATCTTCAACGCCTTTTTGGCAACAGCGAGCCCGGAGTTGTTTATATGAAGCTCTAATATCTTCTGGTCTGGCTTAACTATGGCTGCAGTTCCTATGGGTCTGCCGAATGACATTCTCATACCCTGTTGAAACCTGTCAGCTCCGGCACCGGTTGCCAGAGGATTTTCGCGCAGAACCTGATGAGGATATGGTCTAACCTTGAAAAAATAGCTTTTTCCCTTACCTAGTCTCTTCGTTATGTGTTGTGTGACTGCCATTCTTGCAGCCTCAAGAGCATTGTGCCTTATTTGCACGGATTGTTTAGCTACGAGATATAGGACATAGTCATATTTTCCTTTTTCGCCCATCTCGAATTGGTGAATTTTAGAGCCAGGAACACCCTTGACATAGCTTTTCCTAGGTTTTCTTCTTGATACTCTTGTGTAGGCGCGATGCACCTTTCTATAACATTTTGCTGGTCTTAGTGCCATTCGTAACAACCCCAATTCATTAAGATTTTACACAAAGCTTTTTAAATCTTTCAACGCTGGGGATGGGATTTTCACACCCCCTCCGTCTACGACTAAGTGACGAACTCGTAGGGGGTGGTTTGAACCCACGCGAGCCGAAGCTCACCAGCTTTCTGTTTTAAACTCCAAGCTGGCGCCTTGGACCTGACTTGGCTACCCCAGCACCTAAAATGCTTCTGCGTCTTCCAGCAACATATCCGGAATCTCATCTTTTACTTTAAACTTTAATCTACATCTGTGACAAATTAGTTGATTATTTTCTTTATCATAGTCTATCGGTTTCTTGCATTTTGGGCAGGCTAGAATGTCCAACAATTTTCTAGATACCATATTAAAACCATTAGTAGTAAGAAATTTATTGTTTATAATATTACCCAGCGAACCTGACAAACGCAATGAAAATTAGCTCTGGTGAGCTCAAGAGATTCTCAACAACCCATATCATGTGTATTCTTCTTATGTCATAATCAGATATACGTGTCATAATTGGGCTTGTTGAGAAATTGGGTAATCTGAATTAAAAAAGAGAATAAAACTCTGACTTTTGGTGACAAAGACATTCTAATCAGAGATCATCTTCATCTTCGTCGTCAATATCGTCCTCATCGAAATAGTCTTCGTCATCAAAGTCATCATCAAACTCGTCGTCTTCTAGTTCCATGTCATCAAACTCGTCGTCCATAAGACCACCGCTGCTGATAGCATTTAAAATAAGAAAAAGTATTAATAGTTATCGTTATTAAGCCACCTTCAAAAAAAGCACAACGAGAAAGAACTAAAAGTCGAATGCGTGCCTTATTCTCGGTCTTTTTACTTTGTTCATCCCCTTCGCGTATGTACAGCGACAGATGAGAAATATGAAGATGAGTCACGTGGTGATAGAGATTTCAAAAAAGTCAACAGCGTGGTTATTGTTTCTCTGGTAAATGTCTTCTAACTGTTATCGGCAGAATACCTTTCTCGAATTCCAGTTTTGCGATTTCTGCCGGGTCTCCGGATTTTGTTTTAACGAGTATAGGAGCACCCATAGCTATCTGTAATGCTCTAGCAGATATGATACGTGTTCGCTCGAATCTTGTATAGTCTTCTTTATTTATCATAAAATCACCAACTAGCTTAGGTATATAGATTAAAATAGAAATATTTAAAAGTCTTTGTTATTTGTTCTTATTGCTCAACCAATGTAGTGCGTTGGTGTTTTCCGTTCTTTTATTATCTGAGAGAGCATTTCCTGATGTATCTTTTCTGTTTTCTTGATCGATTCTTCCATCTCTTTTACGCTCTCGTCTAGTTTGGTCATATCAATTTTTATGTTTAATATCTTTGTGACAACTTTGAGGATTGCCTCTGCTGCTTTTGGGTCTGTTAGCAAGAATGGAAATCCAACAGTTTCTCCCATAAGACAAAGACCATCTATATTTTCAGCTCTTCCAAGACCAAGTAATAGACCGCTTGCACCAACAATTGTACCAATGTTATGATTTCCCGAAAAATCTATTTTATATTTTTTGTACTTCTCTATTAACTTTTCTGAGTTGGTAGCTCCGATAACTCTTGGTGTTTTTGGAGATCTTCCAGACGCAAAGCCCCCAAGGGTTATAATTTCTTTTATCTTCAGTTTTTTGCAGAGATTTATTATCTCGCCACATATTTCATAGTGGCCATATGGTGTTATGCTTTGACTATCCCCCGTCAGTATCACAATGTCTCTTTTTCTTCCTTTGTATAAATAGAATGCCATGTTCAATACATGTACGAGTGAATTCGGCTGAAGAACGACAAGGGGGAGAAAATGCGGTGAGTACAGCTCGGCAATTTTTTTTGCTCTAAGCTCATGTATCAGATAACCAGCAGCAACCCTACCCACATTTCCAACGCCCGGAAGTCCTTCAATAAGAAGGGGGTTCTTCAGGCGCGGTTTATAAATCATTTTTATTCTTGTCTGATGCAAGCAATCACCTATAAATAAAGTGTCTGTATTAGTATATAAAAATTATTACAATCCTTTAAAGTCGTTTTAGAATATATATTTAACTGACATTTCTCTATAACCTCAATAAATGTTCAGATAAATTGATGAAAAACCGCATAAATGATCATCAAAGTCTTGGGCCACAAAGGGTATAATTAAAAAGATTTGGATATACCTAAATTCTATATTTTCATCTTTGCTTTCTGGCGATATTTAGCGTATTTATCTGTTATAGAGAATTTCGGAGGGTGCGGGTTTCGTGTGACAGAGTCGCATTTTTCGCATTTATCTCGCAGAGAATAAGACCCACATCTGGGGCATTTTCTAAGTAGCATATTAATCACGCCACACCCAGTCATTTTCGATGCTCTTATAGCTTATGTATCTTACTCGCTTGGAGCTAGTTGATCCGTTCAAAGCTTACGACGGCGTTTAGATTTTTTCCAAATTTAATGATTTTCTCTAGATTGTTCATAAATATTTTTTCCCCCTTTTTAGCATCTTTTGTAACATACTTAACAAGATATGTCGGGGATGAAACATAAGAGACGGACAACCCGAGCTTCTCAGCCTCTTGAAGCGTTTTTTTAACAGCGTCTAGTCCATTTGGATCATAGCTAATAACATCCAGCTTTGCCTTGAGTTCAAATTCTTTCTGTGTTATGTTTTTTTCAGCAACATCTCGGATGGCTTTTATCCACTTTTCTGGTATTCCATGTGCCCTGAGTTTTTCGGGGTTTCTCAGAGATTCCTTAAAGGCAGCAAAAAGCGTTCCCAATTCTTCTCTTATTTTTTTCCCTATTTCATCATACGCTTCTTCGACGGTCTTTCCGAGCTTCTCAGCTGCAAACTCTAACATTTTCATTGCCCTCTGCTCCATTTTTTGCTCCCTCAGTTTTTCGTATTTCTGCTTCTTGTTCACCCGCTTGAGAGATAAAGAAATATGACCATTTTTTTCATTCACATCTAATACTTTGAGCACAACTACATCGCCTTTTTTGACATGTCTTCTAATATCTCTAACCCACCCACTAGATACCTCTGAGATGTGTATCATACCTTTATGATCATAATTCTCAAGCTCAGCAAAGGCAGAATATGGACCGACATTGATAATTTTGGCTATTACTAACTCACCCTTCCTAGGAAAATCTTTTTGTTTTGGTATAATCATTTTTTTCACTTCTTGCAAATCAGTCGAGAACTTCAAGTATGCTTGTCTTTATTTTTGATTTTCCGCCTGTTGTTTCTAGAAGCTCGCTTTCACATACAAGACACTTAACAGGTGTTGATGCCTTGTTAAAAATTATTTGTTCGTTCTTACATTTTTTACATTTAACCTTCAGAAATTTGCTTGGTTCCATGATAAACACCACTCAACACTTAGTTAATCTTTTTAGCTCTTTTTTCGTAAATTTCTTATGGACTAGCCCAGAAGAGTCATGTTAATAACGTTTTCTGGGCATATCTTAATAAAGAATTAGAATTTAAATACTTTTAGACCAGTATTAAATACCGAATATTCTCAATACTGAGGTGGAAAAAATGGCAGATGAAAAAGTTGAAAAAACTTTGGAAGCTATTGAGATAGCAAGAGAAACAGGAAAAATACGTAAGGGTATAAACGAAGTTACCAAGTCAGTTGAACGCGGCATAGCAAAGCTAGTCGCTGTTGCTAAGGATGTTGACCCACCAGAAATAGTTATGCATCTGAAACCTCTTTGCGAAGAAAAAAACATACCGCTCGTGGAGGTGCCAAGCAAAAGCGAGCTTGGAAGAGCTGCCGGCATTGAAGTTTCCTGTGCTGCTGTTGCAATAGCAGAACCCGGCGGAAGTCAAAAAATAATCAAAGAACTTGTTGGATAGTTGATGCACTTAAAAAGAAGGCGAAGATATGACAGAAGCTGTTCCCGCTGAGATAGTACAGATTTTGGGGAGAACTGGGAATCGTGGAGTTATTAGAGCTAGGTGTAAAGTACTTGAAGGAAGAGACGCTGGAAAGATATTGATCAGAAATATACTCGGACCCACGAAAGTTGGAGACATTGTTATGCTGGTAGAAACAGAAATAGAAGCTGCTGATAATTTTGGTAAGAGAAGGTAATAAAAATGCCTGTATGCTCATTTTGTGGAAATAAGTTTGAGAAGGGAACGGGAAAATTGTTAGTTCTCAATACTGGAAAATTGCTTTGGTTTTGCTCGTCCAAGTGTGAAAAAAACATGATGAAACTTAAAAGAGACCCAAAATCAGTCAAGTGGACAGAAACTTCAAGAAAGTTTAAAAGCAAAGAAAGATAATTATTTATATGCAGAGACATTCTATATGTCGATTGCCTACCTAAATTTAGTAGGTGTGCCTAATGAAAAAATACAAGGGAAAAAAGAAGATTCCAGATAAAATTAAGCCCGGATTTTTTGCCGGACTTATGATATTTAATTTTTTGTTGATGTTATGTGTTGTTGTTGCATTTGTTCTATACGGTATTAACAATAATTGGTTTCTTAGTGTCTCATTGGCCATGGTTATTGTAAACTCATTTTTTATCTTAATTAGTGCTACAGAAATTCGGGGGATTTTCTTGGTTTTTCTCGCCATTCTTTTATTCTTTGTAAATTTGGTGTTGAGAAATCTCAATATAAGTATATTTCTAGTCGGAATTCTGACAATTGTTTTTAGTCTCGCGATTATATTTCAAGAAAGACAATAATTATATAACTTACATCTGTATTGAGTTTTTGAAACCGACAACAGCAAAATGGAGTTATTGTTTTTGAAGGTTATTGCAAGAAGTACGCCAGCAATTGTCTTTTTTCAGATTTGTTTATAGCATAACCGTTCTTATCTTTTTTTCATATTTTTTTCAAGTGCTTCGATTATATCTACTCTCGACAAGACCCCCACTAACTTGCTGTCTTTTACGACAGGTAGTGTGTTAATCTTTTCTTCGTTCATAATTTTCAAAGCATCGTAAACATCGTCTTCGGGAGAAATACTTTTTATCTTTTTGGTCATGAACTCGGAAACGGGAACAGTTAAAATTTTCTTTAGTCCCTCCTCAAGAGATTCGAAATGTTCCCTTCCTTTTAGAAGTCCGATAACAATTGGAAATGTTTTTGACGTAGATTCCTGTATTTTTGAGTGAATGTCTGCTATTCTGAGCACATCACCATATGAAACGACTCCTACAAGCTCCTTATTTGGGCCGATAACAGGACAGGTTTCCACCTTGTTATTCGCAAATACCTCTATGGTATCTTTCAAATTATTAGTGGGTTTTAAGAATACAGGGTTTCTGGTCATGATCTCTCTTACTTCCATGATTTAGTTTTATGTACTATCTGATTTAAATTAATTTTTGATAATGTGATGGGAGCTTCAAGAAGGTATTTATTATAACAAAAGCAAACTAAAAAACGTATATCTGTGATTTTATAGGATTTATTCTACGAGCCGTTGTTCATATTTATAATAAAAACATTTCCATACCTATGAATAACTATGGGAGATATTGGCATCAAACAGCTGAGCAAAACAGAGATTCTTAGATACTATTTCAATCCAGACATCATCGAGCAAATATTGTCTATAGCTGACAACAGAGAGGTCGTCGGCACTTTTTATGACGGCTCCTATGATAAAAGGCCAAACATACTTCAATATCCAGATGATATCAAAGAAATGGTTAGGAGGGGCATTGTTTCTTTTCACGCCTCTGTGGAGCGATGGTCCAGTCCAATGAGCATAACTCAAGACAATCAGAGCCAATTGCGTGTTGGATGGGATTTTATTTTGGACATAGATTCAAAGGTCGGTATTGAAGAGGCAAAAATCACTGCAAAGATGATATGCAAATTCTTGAAAAAATATGGGATAAAGAACTACGGTCTGAAATTTTCTGGCCGCCGTGGTTTTCACATATGTGTGCCGTGGGAAGCCTTTCCAAAAGAGATAAATTTTCAGCGTGTCAAGAATCAGTACCCGGCTTATCCGAGAATTATCGCTTTGTTCATTAGGGAGAGTATAGCAGAGAATCTCATGAAAGAGCTCATTAAGACCAGAGGAGCGAAAGAGCTTATCGAAGTTCTTGAACAACCACCCACAGAGATGAATCCCTATTATTTTGTCGAGGTTGAGAAGGACTGGGGCGCGCGCCATTTATTCAGGATGCCTTACTCTTTCAACAACAAAACTTGGCTTGTTTCTTTCCCGTTGAGCGAAAACGAGCTGGAGCAATTCAAGCCAGAGCATGCGAGGCCAGAAAAGGTTTTGAAATCTAAGAAGGGTCCATTTATTAAGCCAGCTGAAGAAAACGAGGCACTTGACCTGCTAACAGAAGCCCTTGACTGGTATGCAGCACATAAAAAAGAGAATGAAAAAAAGCCAGTGAAAAAGCGAGTAATAAACTGGGAGAAAAAAGTTAGCGAAAACTTATTTCCGCCTTGCATAAAATTTATTCTTGCCGGGTTGTCCGATGGCCGAAAGAGGTCTTTGTTCACGATAATAAACTTCCTGCGGATGATGAACTGGTCGTGGTCTGAGATAGAGCAGAGGCTCTGGGAGTGGAACAAGAAAAATAATCCACCGCTTCCAGATAACATAATAATTGGACAACTTCGTTGGAACCAGCAACAAAAGCAACATTTACCAGCTAACTGCACCAACGAGCAATTCTACGGTTTTTGCTGTAATAAGGATGAATTGTGTAAAAATATAAAAAATCCAGTTACGTATCCGTTTCGAAAGATGAAAAAGCTGGGTATCACCAAAAGGAAAAAGCCAAGACAGAGGAAACAGCGCAAGGAAAAGAACGAGCCTAGAATTGGTAGGATAATTAAAAAAGGCAGAATAAAGAAGAAGTAAACCAAAAAGGTCGGTTCTATTCTTTCAGTTCTATTCTTTTAAATCTTTTTTTTCAATAGTTTATGCAGTTGTTGTTCAGAAAATCTTATCATTGTTATGAGGTGCTTGTGTGGTTCTAACATTTGAGAAAATTAGGGATATACACCGCGCTGAGAAAGAATCGAGAAAATTAGAGAAACTTCCAGACAACATAATGAAAGAAGCCGCTGACTATATAGAGCGGAAACAGCACATAAAAGAAAAGACGAGCACAGATGTTTATGAACTGGAGAACATAAAGAATATAATTAAAGACCTTTTTGAGATAAGAGAGCGTAAGATATTAAACCTCGCGCTTTACTCCGTGAGGACAGGTCTGCCTGTTGAAAACCTGACAAAGGAGGAAGAGAAGCTTTTTTATAGTCTCGTAAATATTCTGAAGACTTTTCGAGAGGAGTTTTTGGATAAGCTTGGAAATCCGGTCGCCATGGTTAGGATGGAAAGTAATGGCGACATCAGTAAAAAAAACGGTAGTAATGACAAATCTGAAAAGCAAAAAACGAAAAAAAGACAGATTAGAGTAGTTCAAGACATTCCAGAGTTCGTAGGGACAGATTTAAAAAGCTATTCATTAAAGAAAAATGATATAATATCGCTTGATGAAAAAATTGAAAACCTACTCATCAAAAGAGGGCTTGCAAAGGTTGTTGACTGAGAGAGATGGTCAAGATGAAAGTTCCTAAGACACAGAGAAGGTATTGTAAATATTGTAAAAAACATACCGAGCAAACGGTTGAGATAGCTAAAAGAAGACCAAGAAAGAAGAACTCAAAAAGCCAAAGGCGATTCAAGCGTAAGTTAAAAGGATATGGTTCATTTCCGAAGGAAAACCCAAAGGGGAGGGAGAAACCAACCAGAAAGTTGGACCTGAGGTACAGATGTAAAGAGTGTGGTAAATTACAGCCCATTGGCAGTGGATTTCGCGTAAAGAAATTCGAAATACAGAAGGCGTAATTGTTCTTCATACTCGTAACAGAATCCAGATACAGAATAAGGAGCAAGGGGTGATATGAGATGAAGATTATCATTACAGCTGTTCCCGGTTGCGGAAAGACAACTGTTCTTAACTTCTTGAAAAAACATGCAGAAGAAGATAAAAAAAATGTGGTCTTTGCCAATTTTGGAGACTATATGTTCGAAGAGGCAAAAAAGCGTGGTCTTGCTGAGCATAGGGATGGTATGAGGCCATTGCCTAAAAACGTTCAAGAAGAGCTTCAACTTGCTGCTGCAAAAAAAATCAGTGAGATAACGGGTAGTGTTATCATAGATACACATGCTTCTATAAAGACGAGGTTTGGTTATTGGTCGGGGCTTCCCGAAAGCATATTAAAAATACTCAAACCCGATGTTATAATTTCGCTGGAGAAAGACCCGCAAATCATATTGGAAAAGCGAGCTGGAGATAAGGAAAGGGAAAAGATTGGTGCCAGGGACAAGGAAACGGCCGAAGAGATAGATCTTCACCAGAAGATAAACAGGGCGTTTGTTATTGCTTATGCGGCTCTTGTTGGCGCTGCAGTTAAGATTGTGGAGGCGAAGGGCGAAGAAACAGAACCTCTTGGCCACGCAAAGCAGGCCGCAAGGAAAATCTGGGATGATTTGAAAGACTCCATATAAGGATTTGATAGTATTATGAAAAACCATCAGAGGAGCGCGATCATTAACTAAAATAAACACAGGAGAATAAAATGTTTTTCGATAGTTTTTTATCTCTCATATTCGGTTCTTATTCTCCAGCTATGGCTATTTTTCTTTTTGCTTTAGTTATACTTTTTATAACGCAGTTGCCTTACAAGTTTCTCGTGGACCACGAAAAGGTAAAAGAACTAAAGGAAAGGCAGAAAGAGCTGAGTAAAAAAATGAAGGAAGCTCAGAAAGACGATAGGATTGATAAAGCCACTGAATATATGAATGAGGCCATGAAACTCAATAGTCGCATAATGAGTCACACGATAAAACCGCTCATCATATCTCTTGCTATTTTTTTTCTTGTCATACCATGGCTTCGGGCAAGCTATGGAGACATTCTTGTGCCGCTGGAAAATAATACAGGCAGTTTCATTTTTCTTGGAGAGAGTTACAACATAACAATTGCAGGCAATAATCTCACTATCATTAATACAGCAAGCGGTAACATGACAACCCTATCTATTGCGAAAAAACAGAAGTTCGCTGGCAGGGAGTTTAATATTATGCTCAGGGACCACAAGTTGCGAATGCAGCAGGTTGTCTATTACCTGCCGATAACACTACCTCTTATAGGCAATGATATCGGTTGGCTTCTTTTTTATTTCTTAGTGAGTATGCCTATAATGTTAGTCTTGAAGAAGATTATGGGAATTGCGATATGAGGCAAGCGCGGGTTAATCTTTTTTGGTGTTTTGACATTCTAAGAATAACCATTTAATTCTTTTCACCAATTCTTTAGATATGTGGATAACATTGTGTGATGAAATATCCAGCCCTGATTATGGGAGATACCCGGGTATTCGTTCCATAGAAGAGCTCATTCACAATGGGTTGCTTGTTCTGGACAAGCCTCCTGGTCCGACATCTCGCGAATGTGTTTCGTGGGTCAAAAAGATTTTGGGTGTTGACAAGGCCGGACATTCCGGAACCTTAGATCCCCGCGCCACAGGCGTTTTGCCAATCGTCCTTGATAGAGCAACACGAGTGATGCCTGCGCTCCAGGGTCTGAGCAAGAGGTATGTGACTGTTATGCGCCTGCATAAGGACATCGATGGGGAAAAACTTAAAGAGATTTGTAGGCAATTTGTTGGTAAAATAACTCAGAAGCCTCCCGTCAGGTCTGCCGTCAGGCGCGTGAAACGCAAAAGGGAAATATATTCTTTAGAGGTCGTTGACATAGTTGGAAGAAATGCTGTGCTGGACATTCGCTGTGAGGCAGGAACTTACATAAGAAAGCTTGTTCATCAGATCGGTGAGAAGATAGGAGGCGCACACATGGTAGAGTTGCGTCGCACGGAAGTCGGACCATACAAGGAAGAGCAAGCACACACCTTTCAGGAGCTCAAAGATACATTTGAATTCTACAAGAATGGTGTGGGCAGTGCTGAGCAAAAACTCAGACAAATCTTGTTGCCTGTTGAGGCTGCTGTCGAGCACATACCGAAGTTGATAATAAAAGACTCTGCCGTTTTTTCTATTTGCAACGGTTCACCGCTTTACATTGGAGGTATTTGTAAATTTGAAGATAGTATAAAAAAAGATGGTCTTGTTGCTATGATAACAGGTAAGGGAGAATTGGTTGCTCTGGGAATTTCAAATGTTGACTGGAAAGATATAAAAAAATCAAAAGTTCCTATGGGGGGAATCATTGTCCGTACAGACAGAGTTATAATGGAGCCTGGAATATACCCGAAAAATAGAAAATAGCGATCATCAAAAAGGTCAAAAATCTGAGCGGCCACGATAGTTCTCATCAAAAATTTATGTGTTGTTCATGACGTTAGACCATCGAGAATAGTTATCAATATGTTTGTGATTTTATCGTGCTTTAATTTTCATTCATCACACACTTGCCGAAAGGATTAGTGGCAGTATATGGTTAGTTTTATATGGCTAGATATGTATAGTTATTCTATGTTAATCAAAGATATTAAACTCATAAAAATATTTGATTCTGTTGGACACGAAACCATAGAAGCAACCATTTTCGGCGATCAAGCTGTCTATAGAGCAAGTGCTGCTGGTGGAACAAGTGTCAGCAAGTTTGCGCAGGGAGCAATATCTCCCGATACAGCTATAAATGCCTTTTCTTCCTTGAAAAACGAATTTCTCGGAGACTTTACTCAGGAGCGTTTAGATGCTTTGTTAAAAAAACACATAAATGAGCTTGGATCACAAGTCACAACAGCCATATCTCTTGCATTTTTTTCATCCACTCCAACTAGAAATACCTTTCCAAACATACTCGGAAAGGTAGTCGGGGGAGGAAAACACGCCGGGTCCAGGAAGACCTCGATACAAGAATTTCTTGTCACGACAAAAGTGTGTGGGGAGATAGAGACGATGTGGGATGTGCTTAAATCGAACTTTGAGATATGGAAAGAGGTGAGAGAAAGACTTTTGAAGATTGGCCATGTCGGTCTTGATTATGAGTCTGGCTGGACAGCTGATATCGAAGATGAGAAAGCGCTAGACATAATATCTGATATTGTTGGCGACAGAGCATTGCTTGGTGTCGATATGGCCGCGACATCATTCTGGGATGAAAAGATTGGAAAGTATGTCTACTACGACAAAAAGTTGAGTCCGGGTGAGCAGGTAGATTATGTTGTTGAGTTAGCAAAAAAGTATAATCTTTACTTCATAGAAGACCCATTTGAACAGGCAGATTTTGATGGGTTTTCAGAGCTGACAAAAAAACTGAAAAATGTCATAATAACTGGAGACGATATAATTGCTTCGAGTCCAAAACGTCTGGAAGAGTCGGTCAAACGAAAAGCTATGAGTGGCGTCATTGTAAAGCCGAACCAGATAGGAACAATAACCGATTGTATGAAGCTCATTGAAATAGCCAATGCAAACGACATAACTCCTATCGTCTCACACAGGAGCGGAGAAACGTGTTGTGGTGTGGTTTCAAAGCTTGCACAACTTGTTCCTCTTGCTAAATTCGGAATAGCAGGTATGCGAATATCGAAACTGAATGAGCTTTTAAGGCTGTGGAAAAGCGCAGAAAGCGCAGAAATCGTTTTCAAGACCTTGCGAAACTAGGCTAGAAATGTGATCAATGAATGCAATGAAAATTAGCTCTGGTGAGCTCAAGAGATTCTCAACAACCCGCCATGTCTGTTGTTCTTATAATCATAATCAGTACACGTGTCATATATCGGCGTGTCGATAGAAGTGCTCGAGAGAGTGACAAGCATTTTCGTGGCTCAGTAAATTCTTTTAATTTTTCATGCACATTTATTAGTAGGTCAAAAGATGCAAAAAAGGACAGGAGTGGTTTTTATTGAAAAAGCTCATTGTCGGGATAGACCCCGGTCTTACGACAGCCGTTTCTGCAATCGATTTCAATTCGAACTTTGTAGGCGCTGTTAGCAGAAAGGGATTCTCTAGAGATGACATTATATATGAAATAGCGAAACTTGGAGACCCCGTTGTTATTACAACAGACAAGAAAAAAGTCCCAAACCTGGTCAGACAGATAGCCAGAACATTCGGTTCGAAAATAATTGCACCAAACAAGGATATACCAAGCCAAGAAAAAATCGATCTGATTAGGGGGTATAATAAATATATCAAAAACGACCATGAAGAGGATGCGTTAGCGTCAGCTTTGTTCGCATTTAATCAGGTAAGGGAAAAAGTGAAAAGAATAGATAAGATTCTAGAGAAAGAGAAACTGGGTTCTCTCAAGGAAGATATCATTTCGCTTGTCTTCAAGAATGAGTTAAAGGTGAGTGATGCGCTTAATGTTTTAATGAACAAGAAACCTGAACAAAAAAGGATTGTGCACCAGACCGTTGTTGTAGCTAGAAGCTCACGCATTCTTGAACAAAAACTGAGACATCTAGAGATGTCCGAAAGAGCGCTAAAGCATACCATAAAGAAGCTAGAGAGGGAGAATGAGGAGCTGAAAGAAAAGATAAAACATATAAGGAAAACCAAAATAAGAAGAATTACTCCGAAAAAGTTGGAAAAATTGGTTTTTCAACTTGATAATCTGAAAAAACTCTACAAAGAAGAACTAGCAAAGCATTTGGAGGAACGAAAAGAGTTGCTCCAAGCATACGAAAATATCATCATTCTGAAAGACTTGAGCAAGGCAGAACTTATGAAAGCAGGAAAAATTAGAGGAAAGGTGCTTTTCGTCGAAAAGTTGCGTGGTAATGTAAGCTATTTAGAGGAGCATGAACCAAGATTAATTATATCACCAGATTCGGTTAGCTTAAAAACGACGATACCTGTCATCAGGAATGTAACAGGATTTAGGGGGAGAATAAAAAAAATTGGTGGTGGGTTTTTCGTGTGCCGGTGTGATATAGAAAGGCTCATGCAGGAACATCTTAAGACATGGTTTCAAAGCTGGATAAAAAATTATAGAGGTCGTATGAATGACTAGCACATTATCTAAGCCGAGAGTAAAGCTTAGAATCAAAAAAACAAGGCTTAATACTAAACTCATCAAGATACTCAAATTTTCTGTCGTATTTAATATTTTTATCATACCTCTATATTTTCTCACCCGGAATAACATCTACTTTCTTCAGTTGTTCACAGCCAGAGTTGTCACAATGTTTCTGAATATTACGGGCATCCGCGCTGGGCTTAGTGGGCTTATGATAACGGTTCCTATAAAAACAGGGATGTTTGGCGGAACAATCGATTGGGATTGTACCGGGTGGAAGTCTATCCTGGTTTTCATCGCGCTTGTTGTAGCAACCCCAACAGACTGGAAAAAAAAGCTCAACGCCTGGATTTTCATCCCTCTTTTATATCTGGCTAACATAATGCGCGTATGGTTTGTCTTTTTCTTTGTTTCGAGCTTCGGGGTAGAAAAATTCGAAATCATACACAAAACGCTGTGGAGTTGGGGGCTTATAGCAGTTCTTCTCGTGTGTTGGATTTACTGGTATAAAGGCTCAAAATGGTTTGGACACTATTTCAAGGAAAGAGAGAAATTCAAGGCCAAAAGAATGAAAACCAAAAAAGAAAACTTATATATTCCAAAAAGAACAAAAAATAATTATCACGTTTAACCAAAGTTGGTATCTATGCAAGAAGAAAAAGACGTAAAAAATGTTGGCGAGTCCCATTCTAGTATTTCAGAAACAGACACGCCTAGTGAAGTGGGTAAAGATAGGGGAAATATGAGTAAAGAAGAAACTGAATCAGAAACAGAAGAGCCAAATTCTGAGAACGTAGAGATTGTTTCTGGCCCAGGACCAAGTTCACCTTCTGGTATTGAGGAGCTGAACGAGAGAATATTGGAGATAGAAGACTTACAGATGTTGCTTGAGGCAGAAATGGTCAAATTAAAAGAATTTCTTTTGGAGCGAGGAGAGAAGCTCGATATAACACAGGAAAAAACAATGAAGGACCTACAAAAAAAGGTCGCCTCTTTAGAAGAGAGACTAGAGAAAATAGGAGCAGGTGTTCCGGGCGAAGGCATTATGCAGAAAATAGAAGAAAGAATAAAACATCTTCGCGGGTCTGGTATAGATGAAGACCGTATAAAGGCGCTAGAATCAAAAATAGAAGCTCTTAAGCACGCTATTATAGAAGAGCCGTCTGGCGTAGAATCTGGCATTATTGAAGGTCTAAGAAAAGACATCGATGCCATTAAGCAAAGTTACAACGAGAAGACTAAGGATATAGATGAACAAATCAAGAGTCTCTCTTCAGACATCGAGAATCTGAAAAGTACATGTCGATCAGCAAATTCTTTTGGGAGCCATATAGAAGAACTGAAAAAAGATATTGATAATCTGAAGGATGAGTTACAAACAGAGTTCAAAAAAGAAATACTTCTTCAAGCAAATCACGTCGAAAAAATAGAGAAAAATATGGAGCAAAATCTGGCTGAGATTCGCTCCAAGATTGATAAGATCGAAGAGTTGGTGGAGAACTCGGGAAAAATGCTTACCCAAAAAGGTATGGATATGTTTCTTGAAAAGATACGCTCTGCTCGGGCTGAAATGAAAAAGGATCAGGAAGAGCTTAATCGAAGCAGGGAAATGATAAACCAGCTTATATTGGCACTTGGAAAGATAAAAGATAAGGCTGAAACTGCTGACGCAGTCCTACAAAAAGTGGAAGCCGCTATTACTAAAATGAACACAATCGAGGAAAAAGTTAGAAACGATATTCAAAGGCTTGATTCTCTCGATAGAAACATAGAAGAAAAATTCTCGAAAACAGATGAAAAACTGGCTGAGGTAGAAAAGATAAGTGCTGATATCGATGCTACGAGAAAGATATTCGAAGATAAAATGAAAAATAATATTGACAACATGAAAGCCATAAACGATGCTATGAATGAGAGGCTTGAAGCGATGGATAAAAGGCTGCAAACAGCTGAGCGACTTGCTGACCACGTCAGAAGCAAGGTTGACCAGCTGAGTGCTATAGAGTCTCGTATTAGGCAGATTAAAAACGATTTTGACAAGAAGGTTGCATCAATAGAGGCATTCCGTTCTATGGTGGAAGAAAAGTCGAAGGCTCTAGATGAAGGATTGAGAAGAATTTCTGAGTTACAACAGGAGATGGAAAACAGGTCCAAAGTAAATGAGGAAAAGTTCATGGCTTATATAGACAATATGAATGCTTTGAAGGATGCGGTGTATACAAAAATAGATTCCCTGAACCAGATGACAATTGATGCTGAAAAAATACAATCGAAGATTGACCAGGCAAGCGATATAGTCAGAAAGATAGAAACTATGAGTTCTGGCGTGGAGAACAAGATTAGAAGGTTTGATTCTGCGATGCGCGATATAGAAGAGATAAAGGCCCGGCTGTCTGAAAAGTCGCCAGAGACAGACTTGGAAGAAAAAATTAAGAAAGATTTAGATGATCGGATTGTATCGCTAGTTACCAAAAACCTTGAGAAGTTCGCCGAAACGCTGGATAGGAAATTGCCTGAGCTTGTCACAAAAGATGAGCTCATGAGAATGAAAGCAATACCGCTAAGTGTGTCATCACCAGCCCCGACCAAAGTATCAACGCATAACATAGAGGATAGGATAAGGCGACTTGAACAGAGGTTATCTGACATAGAAATGCGAGTAGCCTCAGGATCTGGTGCATTTGTGATAGAATAAATCTTTAAAAAAATACTCTATCAATATTCTCTAGTGATTTTATGAAGGTTTTCGATTATATACGAAAAAAACTTGAAAAAGGTCGGCTGCACTTTTCTTTAATAGACCCAGACCCACTTAAACAAGACATAAATGACGTAGCGTCAAAGATTCGCATACTAGAAAAGCTTGGCACAGATGCGATAATGATTGGCGGTTCGACTAACATAGTTTCGAGCATTCTAGATGATGTTGTTGGTACGGTTAAAGAAAATTGTTCATTGCCGGTCATACTTTTTCCTGGCAATACCAGCGGGATAAGCCGACAGGCTGATGCAATATTTTTCATGTCTTTGTTAAACTCTAGAAACCCATACTGGATAGTTGGAGCGCAAGTTCTGGGCGCGCCCCTTGTTAAGCGTTTTGGTATTGAGCCCATATCAATGGGCTATCTGGTAATAGAACCCGGTGGAACCGTCTCCTTTGTTGGCGATGCAAAGCCGTTGCCAAGGAGCAAGCCAAAACTCGTCGCTGCTTATGCGTTGGCCGCACAATATCTTGGTATGTCTTTAGTTTATCTGGAGGCGGGATCTGGGGTAGAAGAGCCAATATCACCCGAGATAATAAAAACGGTAAAGAGTGCCATAGATATACCACTGATAGTTGGTGGTGGCATGAAAACAGCAGACGCGGTTACAGCGAGCTTAGAAGCCGGAGCAGATATAATTGTGACAGGCACAGCATGCGAGTCAGATGACATGGAGAATACGATGAAGTCGATTATAAGAGCTGTGAAGGATTTCAGACACTAATCAATCGATGCTATGAAGTAAATCTCGGTGGTCTCTCATTTCTGCTAGAATTTGGTAACTTTTTTCTGTATAGTTTTTATTTTTATATAACACCGACTTTTTCGAGAATCTCTCTAGCCAGTTCTCTGTCTATATCGTATCGATTTAATATGGTATATCTTGAACGTATTTTCGGTGCTTGAACAAGGGCTGAAATGGCTTGTTCGTCCGTTATGCCTATTTCTGAGGCTTTTGTTGGCGCGCCAAAGTTTTTGAGATATTCCCTTATTTTTACCCAGTTCTTTTTTTGCAGGTAGGACGAAATTATTGTTCCGAGGCCGCATTGCTCTCCATGCAGGCCGGGTGCGTTCATCATCTCCAAAGCGTGCGCAAAGTTATGCTCTGATCCAGACGATGGGCGAGAAGAGCCAAATAGATTCATTGCAAATCCAGAAAGGACTAGTGCTTCGAGAAGTGTTTTCACGCCTTCATAATTTTTTCTTATTATGTTTTTCATCTCTGCGACGCATGCGTTCGCTGCAGTGAGGGAAAGTCCTGCACACAGCTCGTCGTATTTTTCCTTTCCAGCGTTGCTCGCCAGACGCCAGTCCTCAACAGCAGAGTAATTGGAAATTAGGTCAGCAACTCCCGATATCATCCAGCGCATTGGAGCTTCTTTTAGAATATCATAGTCAGCCAATATTGCTATAGGTCCCTTTGCTTCTATCGATGTTTTGGTTCCATTATCACTGAGAGAGGCTCTCGAGGATACGATGCCATCGTGGCTAAGGACAGTCGGAAAAGAAATCCACGGCTTTCCTGTCAAATAAGCAGAATATTTTGTTATATCCATTATTTTACCGCCACCAACTCCAAGAAGAAAGTCGTACGGTTCCAAGTTTTTGGCAAAGGACCCGAGCTCTTTTTTTTCATTCGAGACACTTATTACAATATCTGTTTCATATTCTTTTTTTAACTCGTTGTATAGTTTTTGTCCTGCGATTTTTTTTGTATTTGTGCCTGTTATTATAACACAACGCTTTCCGAGATTTGCAGGTCTGATTATATCATTCGTTTTTTTGATCATATTTCTCTCAATATCTATTATGAATGGTAGCATTGTCATCATATCACCAAGAATAATAATATATTCCCAAGATAATATGTAATAATTAAAGCCAGCGGGAACGCCGGCGCAAAGCGAACACCCTCCTTGATAACGACACTTTTTCTCGTTTTCTTTATTTTTCGAACCTCTTCTTTTGTGAGCCCTATCCACTTCTTTGATTCAAACAGCACATCACCCTCCCTGAGTTTTGAAACAGGTATTCGTCGTTTGAAAGCCACATCTTCAATGGTTTTGGCATATTTCCAAAAAAGTGTTATGAAAAGAGATATAAGAAATGTTGACATGAGTATGATTGGCTCTATGAATCCTACGGTGTTGAGTATTAATACAACAACCATGAGAGATATGATTGGTATACCAAAGACTATTTTAATATCTCCCCTCACGGACTTTACAAACGCTGGAAAGACCTTTTTGTCGATGAAACCTATGACCAGCGTGTAAAATATCATATAAGCGGAACCAACTAAAAATAGATTAATTACAAATGTTACATATAGAGACACCATTCCCGTTGTGAACCATGAATAAAAAGGCATTAGGAAGCCTATGCCTGCTAAAACTTTTGCGTCTCCTCCTCCCCATTGGCCACCCAAGTAGAGTAACCAACCAAATGCCAATAAAACCAGCCCAGTAGCAAGAGAGAGCAACAACGGCTGAAATCCACCTATGTTTAGTGAGTAGATATACCAGTAAAATACGCCTAAAGTGCTCATCATAAATGGGATTTCGTCTGGTATTTCCGTTGTTTTAAGGTCTTCTATCGCTGCAAGTAGGGAACCAATAAAAGCTATAATGAATGTAATACCATTTATCATTTTTTCAATCACCCATATATCTAAGATACATTTTTAAATTTTTAAATTTGGTTAAATTAATAGTTTTAAATATAGCATGATTAATATCTTGAATGATTGTGGGTGTGTAATGTTGGTTAAGCCAGTTCATGTTGGAGTTATAATGGATGGCAATCGGCGCTATGCCCGCTATCTTATGCGTGGACCAAGTTTTGGTCATAAAAAAGGAAGACTAAAAGCAAGAGAGGTCCTGAGCTGGGGCATAGAGGCGGGGATTAAATACATGACTGCTTACACACTTTCTCTGGAAAATCTAAAATCTCGCCCAAAAAAAGAGCTTGTTTTCATTCTTAACCAAATAGGAGAAGAATGCGATGCCATGCTGAAAGATAAAAACCACCCAGTTAATAAATTCAGCGTCTGTGTAAGGTTCATTGGTCGGACAAAGCTACTGCCGAAAACATTGCAAGAAAAGATGAAAAAAGTGGAAGAGTATACCAAAAAGAACAAAAAATATTTCTTACAGATAGCCGTCGCCTATGGTGGTCAACAGGAGATTGTTGACGCTGCCAGGAAAGTGGCTGTTAAACTTGCTAATGGGATAATCAAACCACACGAAATAGATGAAAAGTTATTTAGACACAATCTGTACACAAATGGTTGGCCGCCGCCTGATCTGATAATCCGGACAGGTGGGGAAAAGCGTTTGTCCAACTTTTTAATATATCAATCAGCCTACTCAGAGTTAATTTTTTTGGACAAAAAATGGCCTGAATTCACGAAGAAGGATTTCAACGATGCGCTAAAGGAATTCGAAAGCCGTAAGAGAAGATTCGGGCGATGATTCTTAGGTATTGATGAAATTAAGAGAAAGTTAAAATAGTTTTTATATTGTTGATTAATTTGGCGAGGGCTTTGAGAGAGGTGGGCTTATGAAAGTAAATCTTCTTGTAGTTGGTCTTGCTTTGATTCTTATTGGTATTCTGATAGTTATTTTTTCGTCGCTTTCCGGCACAGAGAAATATGAAACGAAGATTGCTGTTGGTGGGTTCATAGGTCCAATACCTTTTGGGTGGGCAGACGACCCGAAGATGTTTAAGTGGATACTAGTTCTTATTGCTGCGGTAGCTGCCCTCTTTTTCTTTATGAAATAGGGGTTAGTATAACGTGAATCAGTAAGTAAAAAGTCAATCACATTATCAATATAAATATTCTTTCTTCATTAACTTATTATGCTTAGAAAAGACGATTTTGTTTTGCTCCTAAGTGAGAAGCGCACTTATCTTGTTCAGAAGTCGCACGGCAAGTTACATACAGAGTTCGGTGTAATAAATCTAACTAAGATCAAAAAATATGGGCAGAGCATTCGAACGCATAAGGGCGTTTTGTTTTTGGTAGTTAAACCAACACTATCAGACATGATGAAAAAGCTGAAGAGGATGCCGCAGGTTGTCACGGCAAAGGACGCTGCTGCTATAGTTGCTCATGTAGGCATACGACCGGGATGGAAGTGCGTAGATGCTGGTGCTGGTTCTGCATTTCTTGCCCTGATGATAGGTAATGTTGTCGGCCCACGAGGCAAAGTTGTTAGCTATGAAAGTAATAAAAAGTTTGCAGAGGTTGCCAAGCAGAACGTGAAAAAATGCGGTCTTGAAAAGATAGTTAAGATAAAAAACAAACCAGTAGAGAAGATGAATGAGAAGGGCCTTGATCTTATTACATTGGATATTAGAAATGTTGATCAATACATAGAAAAGATGTTCAAGGCGCTCAAGCCCGGCGGCTGGTTGGTTGTCTACTCACCCTACATAGAACAAGTTATTAGTGCAAGAAAAGTCATGCAAACGGTCGGATTTGCGCACATAACAACCAAAGAGGTAATTGAGAGAGAGTGGCAATCTGACTACTTTTCACGGCCAAAGACACGCATGCTCGGACACACGGGATTTTTGACGTTTGCGAGAAAAGTAAGTAAAAAGATACCGATAAAAAAAGAAAATGGCTGAAAAACAAAAGACCGAGAAAGAAAATTAATGATAATCGGAAATAAAAATAATATGCGTGATTCTATGGAAGATTGCGAAATAATTCAGGCAAGAGGGCACGAAAACATTCGTTCAACACACAAAACCACGATAGAGTTTACGAAGGAGGATAGTGTCACGAAGAGAGGAGATTGTATTGTTGCTGTTTCCGCCAGCAAGGCGTGCAATGAGTTGCCAGAAAGATTAAAAAAACATTTGCGCGAAGGCGGAGCGATCTCCGTGAAAATAGAATGCGATGGTATAAGCGATGTAATAAGCGCTTATGGTCATGAAGACCTGACACTCGAGAGTAAGAGAGAGATTGTTGTACGAAAGAGCAATTTCATAGACAACCGGACCTTAGCAGTGGGCGCAGATAAGGCGGCAAAAGATTTGAAAAGGAACCTGGTCAAGAAAATTCAAGAGGGCCGAGAGATTATCATTAAAATAATCTACTAATTTTTTCTATGGTTATCTCTCTCAAATCATTAACCACGAGGTCTGCTTTTGAGAAATCTTGTTTGCTCTTACTCATAAATCCAATGGCTTTCATTCCAGCACGCTTAGCTGCCTCTATACCATTGGCCGCATCTTCTATAACTACGCATTCATTTGGTTGTACTGAAATCCGTTTGGCGGCCTCCAAAAACAAATCAGGTTCTGGCTTGCCTTTTTTCACATCGTCTATACATACTGCTGCATCAAGGTATTTTTCAAGGTTGAAGTTTTCTATTACTATTTCTAACATCTTTCTTATTGAACTTGTGGCAATTGCCGTTTTAACTCCCGCAGCTCTGAGTTTTTCTACAAGTTCGATGGCACCGGGAACGGGTTTCGCGTTTTTTAATAATTTTAGGTAAGTCTTGTGTTTTTCTTTTATGAGTTTTCTAATTGTTTCCTCAATGTTTTCCGTCTTTCTATGTCTAGTTAGTACACTCCTAAAGAAATCCTTTTCTGATTTTCCGAGATCCATTTTCAGCTCTTCTACACAGACATTAATCCCAATATTTCTGAGCACTTCTTGTTCTGTGGATGCGTGGTAGTCTTCGCTGTCTACAATAACACCATCCATATCAAATATGACCGCCTTTAACATATGGGTCTGAGGAGATTTGAACTCCTGTCTGAGCCTCCCGAAGGCCCGATCCTAGACCATTCTAGATGCTTGCGCATTAGCTAGACTACAGACCCGCTAAGATTTAACTTCTTCAAGTATTTTATCAGTTAACTTATTGCCCAGAATTTTTATTAGTTTTTGTTTCGGTGCTTTCTTGATATCTGCCACGGTCTTTACGCCAGCGTCAAAGAGCAGTCTTGCTCTTACGCGCCCTATGTTCTTTATTCTTATAAGCGGAAATAGCTCAGACCTGACACCATATCTTATTCTCATTCTTGCCCTATTCAGCAATGAGGCCGCTTTCCGATTTTTCATAACTTTTGCGAGCTCCTGTGCTGCATATAGCAGCCATTCCGCATTTCTTAACTTTTGATAGAGTATGCCTGGGGGTATGCCATATTTTTCCAATATTTTATCTTCTCCCATCTCGTTCATCCAATCACCGAGAAGTAGAGAGAGCTTGAACGATTCTAAAAATTGTTGATATTCAATGTCCCACAGTTCTGGCAGTTCTCTGTACAATTCTTTTTTTGAGATGAGCGATTCTATATCTTCATATTCTTTTGTCTTAACATTTAGTGGTGGATACATTTCAACAGAATCAGATATAATATCAACAAGTGCAAAATCTCCTAGGTCTTTTTTTATTCTTTTGGTTCTGTCTATTATGTTTTTTGCTGTTATAGGGTCTATGTATAGCTGTGCTACCCGTTTACCAATCCTGGTCGGACTGAGCCTTTTCTCTGTGGAGATGTTGAAAGCAGGAATAAAACTACTCTTTATGAATGATTTTTCTGACCTGTCAGAAAATTCTACAAACCCAAAGTCTCTTAACTGGTATATTATTTCATCTATCTTTCTCTTAATCTCACTTTTAGAACCATATTGATAACCGAAAAAGGTTTTGTCAAAAAAATTGAACAGTTCACTATCTGATGAGCACGTGTGATCCGCTATCAGGGCAAGAATGTGCATTCTCAATGTGGGCTCAACAGAAAGTTTTGACAACACAGGCTCCGCTTCGCTAATAATATATCTTTGCCTGAGCTTTTCTATTCCGTCCTCGTTTTTCGCTATTAATATCGCCTGTCCTTCTTTGTCATATTTTGGCCGGCCCGCTCTTCCACACATTTGTTGTATTTCAAGGGTAGATATAAATGAATAACCAAAAGAGCCGCTGTATCGCTTCACATCTCTTATTATTACGCGCCACGCCGGAAGATTCACACCCATGGCTAGAGTTGGCGTAGCTGTTATAATCTTTATCAGACCTTTTCTGAAATAGTCTTCTATAATCTTTCTCTGCATAGCCGCAAGCCCGGCATGATGGAATGCTATCCCATTTTTTACACATCGCGCAAGCCGTTTACATTGCTTGGTCGGGTGCGTGAGAACGTTCAATATTTTTCTTGAAATTTTTTCAAGCTCCTTTTTGTTTTTTATCATTTTTCCTATTTCGTTCCCAAGTTTTTCTGCGGCAGATTCTGCTGCTCTCCTCGATGATAAAAAAATAAGCGATTGCTTCTTCCTTTTTATGGTGTCCTGAACAAGAAGAATTAAATCATCTTTTGGTTTTGCCTCGGTGTCATTTATTTCAATGGTTTTATGGCCAAAATCTATTTTGTTTTTGAAAAAGATCCCTTTCTCAAGTTTTATTGGTCTATAATTGCTTTTCACAAGCTTTGCATTGAGCCATTGTGAGATTTCCTCTGCGTTAGATATTGTGGCGGACAGTGCCAAGATTTGACTTCTTGTCTGATTTCTTAGCCTTGTAATCACGACCTCTAGTGTCGGTCCTCTACTCATATCAGATAAAAGATGGATTTCATCTATTATTATTAGCGCTATGTCTCTAGTCCAGGTTGGGTTGTGGCGCAAAATCGAATCAAGCTTTTCGGATGTACATATTATAAGGTCATATTTTTCCAGCCACTCGTCAGATGAATCATAGTCTCCAATGGAGACGGCAATACGCATTCCTATTTTTTCATATACTTTAAATTCATCGTATTTTTCCATTGCCAGCGCTTTTAGGGGAACAACATAGACCGTTTTTCCACTTTTTTCCAGAAATTTTTTTACGAATGCAAGTTCTGCAATAATGGTTTTTCCAGAAGCTGTTGGAGACGCAACAACAATATTTTCTCCCTCGAGAATACCAGACTCTATCGCCATTTGTTGTGGTTCGTTAAATTTTTTTATTCCTCTGCTTTCGAATATCTCGGTAATTTCATTTGGTAGGCGGGCTTTTCTAACAAGCATAGAAATAACTTGAAAACAAAATTTAAAAAAGAGATAATCACTCAACGATGTTGTCTGGCTTGATTCATATTTCTCTCTCGATTAGAAATTCTGCAAAGCTTTTTAGTATTTTTTTGGCATCTGACTCGGGAAGGATTTTTTCAACATCTTTCCATGCATCACCAACCATTTTTCTTGCGTATTCCTTCGCATATTTAATCGAACCGTATTTTTTCATAATGTCTATAGCTTCTTTGATAAGTTCGGGGTCCTTTGTATGCATGTTCAGGATTTGGATAAGCCTTTTTTTATCTTCATCGCTTGCTTTTTTCAGTGTATGTATGACCATGAGTGTGCGTTTACCTTCGTTTATGTCATCTCCGATTTCTTTGCCCCACTCTTTGGTTGGTTGAATGTTGAGTATGTCATCTTGTATCTGAAATGCCACACCTATGGTTTCAGCAAAGCGACCGATTTTTTCTATTGTTTTATCATCAGCATCCGCCAGTATCGCACCCAGCTTTGCAGCCATGCGCGCAAGTGTGCCTGTCTTAAATGCACACATCTGTAGATATTGAGCTTCTGTAATATCATCGGCTTTTCCAAGGCCACGATGCCATGCTATATCAAACCCTTGGCCAAATGAGATGTTGATCATCTCCTGAATATATGTGTCGTATATCTTAGATTTTTTTTCTGGGCTTAACCTGCTTTTAAGAACAATCTGCATAGGCAGATAATAAAGCATATTTCCCGCATTTATTGAGATGTCTATTCCGAATTTTTTATGAGTGCATGGCTTTCCCCTTCTTAGTTCAGAGTCATCTTCTATGTCATCTACCATCAGCGTGCCGTTATGAATAAGCTCTGGTATAGCCGCAAAGTCCATGTATTCCTCAGGGTCTTTGCCCAGTGCCTCTATTATAAGCAGCATCAAGGTAGGTCGCCAGCGTTTGCCGCCTCTATCCAGCAAATCCCAAATAGGTTCTGTTATAACCTTGTTTACAGCATCTATGTCATAGTTTCCTGTTCCCGCTGTCCTAGCCAAAGTTTTTTCATCATACGCTCTTGGGATCCATTTTTCTATTATTTTGTCTATAATTGGCTTCTTTTCTGCAAGGATTTTTTTGATATCCGGAGACATATTTAATTAATCACACATAAGAGTTAAAAAGGTTCTAACCAACACTTATAGTGAAAGATAGCAAATATTTCCTTCATAAGATATTTGTGGTATGATAAAATGGAGAAAAGATATGAGTTTCTTGACATCGCGACAGCAGATCGTGCTTTTGCGGCTTTTGGCAATACATTGGAACAGGCTTTTGCTAATGCAGCGTTGGCGATGACAGAAATAATAACAGATACATCGAAGATAAATAAAAAGATGGAAAGAAAAATTCATGTAGAAGCTCGAGACGATAAGGCACTGCTCTATGACTGGTTGTCAGAGATTTTATTCATATTTGACACGGAGCATGTTGTTTTTGGTGAATTTGTTGTAACTATAACTCGTGCCGATAGTAAATGGCTTTTGGATGCTGTTGCACGTGGAGAAGATTTAGCTAGGCACGAGATACGTGGAGAGGTCAAAGCAATAACGTATCATAAGATGGAGATAAAAAAAACAGACGGTGGATATAGAGTTCAAGTTATAGTCGACACATAGTTTACACATTCAGAAGGGTGGTGGTTATGGAATTGAAAAAGATAAATGATATGGTCTGGGAGATACCGAAGGAAGGTCAAATGAATGTTCCTGGTCGGATTTTTGCATCTGAAAAGCTTATTGAAAAAATAAAGGGGGACAACACAATAGAGCAGACTAAAAATGTTGCTGCGTTGCCTGGAATATATAAGTATTCAATAGCATTACCTGACTGTCATCAGGGATATGGTTTTCCAATAGGTGGTGTTGCTGCTCTTGATTATGAAAAAGGTGGGCTTTCGCCCGGAGGTATAGGTTTTGATATCAATTGTGGCGTTCGAATTATTCGCACAAACCTTACGCTTAGCGATATTAAGCCACACCTCAAAGAGCTTCTGGACACGATTTTCAAAAACATACCGTCTGGGGTTGGGCGGGCAGGTAAGCTGCGATTGAGCAAGTCAGAACTTTTAGAGCCGCTTGCTAAAGGCGTTAAGTGGGCCGTCGAACAAGGATATGCTTGGAAGGAAGACCCGAAGTTTCTAGAAGAGAATGGAAGCATGCTTGCTGATACAGACACTGTTTCTGACAAGGCTCTTAAGCGCGGTAAAGAGCAAATAGGAACAACAGGTGCAGGAAATCATTTTGTGGAGATACAACTTATAAAAGACATATTTAACGAGGATGTTGCTAAGGTTTTTGGTCTTGAAAAAGGTCAAGTCTGTATTATGATTCATACCGGTTCTCGGGGATTTGGTCATCAAGTTTGTACAGATTATCTGAGGGAGATGGAAAATAAATTTAATGACATCGTTTCTAAGCTTCCGGACCGAGAGCTCATTTATGCTCCGGCCGGAACAGACACCTGTGCAGAGTACTATGAAGCTATGAAATGTGCTGCCAACTTTGCATGGTGCAATCGTCAATTAATAACCCACTGGACACGCGAGGCTTTCCAAAAAGTAATTGGCCAGAGCGCAGAAGACCTAGGTATGCATATTGTTTATGATGTTTGTCACAACATTGGCAAAGTTGAGAAGCATAAAATAGACGGTGAAACAAGAAAAGTTTATGTTCACAGAAAAGGTGCGACACGAAGTTTTCCACCAGGACATGAAGATGTTCCTGCTGTGTACAGAAAAGTTGGACAACCTGTTCTTATTCCCGGTTCAATGGGTACTGCATCTTATGTGCTTCATGGAACAAAAGAGGCGATGAATCTTACATTCGGCTCTACGGCGCATGGCGCAGGCAGGGTCTCTAGTCGGGCACAGATGTTAAGAACCACGCGTGGTGAAAAGGTTAAGGAAGAGTTGGAAAAGCAGAATATACTTGTTCGTTCTGCTTCGTGGAAGGTTTTGGCAGAGGAAGCGCCAAAAGCTTACAAAGATATAGACGAAGTTGTGCGCGTTTCAGATGCTTTGGGCATAGCAAAGCTTGTTGCAAAGCTTGTGCCTTTGGCTGTTATGAAAGGATAATAAAATAAACAATCACTATAGGGAGTAAGTTTTGAACGAAAAATTAGCCCAGCGTTGCTCACTCATAGAGTGAAGCAATGTCAGGCATATCAATAATTAATATTTTCATCAAGTTTATAAAAGCTATTTCTTTGCTGATTATATTTATTCTTCAAAAGCCAACTAGTGCTGATAGTGTGGCAAAGATTTTAATTATCTAGCTTAATTATAGATAATAATTACAGGTGATTTTTTGTTTGATTTTTCAGCTAAAACTGCAAAGATATTGCTAAGGACTAGCAGAAACTTTTTTTTACGAAACAAACCTTTTTTTGCGCATTTGCATGTCACCAAAAGATGCAATCTGAGGTGCAAGTATTGTGGTGTTAGAGAAAAAGTCATACCCAAAGAATTATCCAAGGAAGGTTTCATCAGGATTATCGACATACTGGATAGAATGGGCGTTGTCCAGATATCTTTTACAGGTGGCGAACCCCTGTTGAACCCAGATATTTTTGACCTCATAGAATATGCAAACAAAAGAGGCTTTTGGACACAAATAACAAGCAACGGCACTATGCCTCAGCATATGTACAAAAGGCTGCTGGACACGAAAATAAACTTAATATCAATATCATTGGATTCGCTAAAAAGAGAGGTTCATAATGCACAACGGGGACATTTTGATACGGTCATGAAAAATCTTAAATTTCTCGCCAAAAATAAGGCAAAAGGACAGAACATTAACATAAGTACGATGGTCACAGAAAAAAACATAAAAGAGTTGCCTGAAATAGTCAGCTTCGCCAAGTCACTTGGTGTTAATATCTTTTTGTCACCTGTGATGTATTCTCACTATTCTGACGATTATGGATTCAGGCCAAGAGGTGATGGTTACCTGAACTCTGAAGATGTCAAAAAAACATATTCGCTGTTGAAAAGACAATACTTCTCTTCTGGCATGATGACCCCGCCTTATTATCTGCGTTTGTCTGAGAAATATCTCATAAGCCAGAAGAACAAGTGGAACTGCAAGGCCGGTTTGGTTTTTTTCGATATAATGCCTGACGGAGAATTTTATATATGCCAGGATTTTTCTATGGAAAAAAATATTCTTGACAAGGATTTTTTGGAATGGTATGGTAGCAAGGAGTTCCATGAAAAAAGGAAAAGGCTCGCGCACAAATGCGAGGGATGCGTTTTCAGCTGTTATTATTGCACGCAAAACATGTTCGGCCCGCGAGTTTTTGAAACAGCGCTGACCTTTTTCAAGAATTTTATTACAACCCTTTAGACAATCTTTTTCTCAGTTCTATTATTCCATAGAACATTGAGATGCTGTCCTTGATGACATCTACTCGCGTGTCTTTTCCCTCCCTCCAGACAACAGGAATTTCTTTTATCTTCAGGCGCGCTCTTTGCGCCAGAACAAGCATTTCCGTGTCCCAGAAAAAGCTTTTGCTTTTCATCCTTTTCAAAATCGGCAGAACACTTTTTTTGCGAAAAGCCTTGAAACCGCACTGATGGTCACTGATTTTGGAGCCAAGAACCATCCTTACCAGAAAGTTGTATACTCTGCTTAACAAGAGCCTTTTCATACTGCCAAATCTTTTGCTCCTTCTCGAATATCTAGAACCGATGCAAATATCATTTGTTTCCAGGCATTTTATTATTTTTTTAATGTGTCTAAGATCTGCCGAAAGGTCTATGTCCATAAAGCAGATCTTGTTTCCTTTTGATTTTAGAATGGCATTAGTAAGAGCCTTTCCTTTGCCCAGTTTAGTATTGCTGTGAATGTGCCTTACATTTTTGAATTCCTTTTTAAATTTTTCGCAGATTTTTGGGCTGTTGTCAGTAGAGCCGTCCTCAGCAATTATGATTTCGAATTTTTCGCCAAGACCAACAAAACTTTTATAAATTTTATAGAAATTCCGCTTAAGATTTTCTTCTTCGTTGTGAACTGGCAGAATCACGGAGAGCATGAAATAAATTAATTTCTATGTATTAAAAATTATCTTAAATAATAGAAAGAACTTGCTCTTAAGTATTGGATCGTGAAGTATGACGACACATGTCCTGAAGGCCAGAAATGCTACAGCGAGTGCGGCTGCGTGCCTTACTTCTTTTATTTGGCGTCGTTGACGCCGCCATACGACCCAGAATCCGTAAGAAGTTCTTATGGTTCTTCTAAGCCCGACCAGTGCTGTTATTATTCTGCCGGGGAGACCGATTGGCAAGACATAGAGGTTGTGAAAGCCGAGCAAGAGCAAAGCCAGGGTGTTACTAAATGCAACACAGGTTATTTGTGTGTAGATGATTCGACATCATGTAGAAGTGTTGGCACGCTCAAGTGTATTGGGTATGAAGAGGATTGCGACCCAGACTTGCCAGGAGAAGATTATTGCTGTCGCTGCATAGATATTGGTCCAGGACCTACTATTTGATAGGCGGTTTCTAACAACTTTATGAGCAACCTTGAAAATATCAAGAAAGAGCCGAAAGCCAAGACTTCTACTTTACTTGTTTTTTGACCTTTATTTTTTCTTTCTATTAAGAAAATGACGGAACGAGTCAATTCTATTCAATATTAAAGGGGATTCTTCAAAAGCCAACTAGTGCTGATATAAAACAAGTACCGGAGGCTCAGCTTTCGGTCGCGCATAGGCGCATAATCTTTTTATTGTCTGACAGCGCCAGTTTTTACTCTATTATCTCTCGGCCGAGAGGCTTCAGCTTTATTTAAAGCGCCCAAAAAGAGTCTTCTGGTTTAATAGAAATCAGTTAATTTTCAATCCCAGGCTCTGATTAATTTTTCGCCTGACTTAAAGATTTCGTTTACAAGTCCCTCCGAATCTATATCAACTTCAGGCAGTTTTATTAATTCTGTTCGAGACCCTTTTATATATTGATGCACTATAGGCATAGGCTTTCCATACTCATCTGTTCCATATTCAATTAAAAGTAGATATGGAGAAATAAATCTATAAGAACCTGAAAATTTTGCACGAACAAGAATAATTTTTTTCTTATGCTTATCATACCAAGGAACATAACAATTTATGTCCCCATTCTTATCCTCTTTTAAAATTAGTGGGGAGGCGTGATCTCTTGGTGCGAATCTTTCAGTCAATTTCTCATAATTTAAAGTTGTTATGGCGATTGAATTACCCTCTCCATCAAAAGGAATGCTATTGTTTATAATATTTGAAAATATAGCAGAGTCAACTTGACAGTCTCCAAAATCTTCTTCTCTTTTCAAAAACAAATCAAAAGCCTTGTCTAGTTTTTTTGCATCCCCCCTCAGCTCTCTGCCCCCATTGACAGTTGTGGCAACATAGTAGAAAATTCTACCAAGTTCATCGTCTGTTAAATTATCTGGATTCAAATCTACAATTTTTCCAGCATCCTGGGCTTTTTCGATAGTTTCTGGATATATAATACTTTCTGTTTGATTATCTATATCAAATCCAAAATTTAATTGGGTAGGGTGCATATTGTATAAAAGGAAGAACAACGCCCTTCGGTCTTTTGCCACCATGTCAAGTCTATCTTTCGGATATTGTTTAAAATTTTCTTCCATTCTGCTAAGTATTTTTTTCTTTGGTCCTTCGCTGGCTGGTAAATAATAAATTATTGAAAGTGCAGAAAATTCTGTTATATTTTCTTTATTAGTAACATACCGACCATACTGACCATTACACCAATCCGAGAAGACATCAGCCGCCTCTACACGTCCTTCGGTCATGGGATGTATAAACAGATATTTCTTATCTCTCGGGTCGAGGTTATTTAATGTTTTCAAAACCTCTTCATAATTCGGCAGCTTCTTTATCCAATCATTATATTCTCCCAAGAAAAGTGCAACATCAGTGGATGCACCGTCTTCTATTAGTTCGTACATATTTGCTATCTCAGGTATGGTTAGTCTCTCGTCTGTTATCCAATCATGAACCTCTTTATCAGACACAAAACCATAGTTTGATAACTCCTTCAAAACCTTTCCAACATCTTCTGGACTGATATTCTTTTCAATCAAGTATTCATTAATTTCTTTTTCTGTCTCGGGTGTTCTTGGCAATCCCAAAACATCCAGATAAGGTCCTACATAGTCCGGGGCTGGGGTTGTTGTTGGCGGTACGGTTGTTGTCACGTGTGGAGTTGTCGATGGCGTTTTCACTGGTGTTGTTGGCGCTGCTGATGTGGGCGGTGTTGTATCAGTCGGTGGCGCTGTAGTTACCTGCGGTGTTGTGGTTGGGTTTGTTTCTTTTGGACCATTCAAACAGCCAAGACCTGCAGTAACAAACGCTGCAGGAATGAGAACTGATGCTATCTTTTTCCAAAGACTTGATTTTTTGCCAGAAAGATAGATGAAGCTTTCTAGTTTTTTCGGGTCTATGTGTTTTTCTCCATATATGCCCAATTTCTTTGCAATTTTTGGCCTTAGTTTGAGAAGGTCTCTTATCGTTTTCACTTCTTTTAGCTCAGAATCTTTCTTGACGTCCTCAATAATGTAGTCTGGTATTTCAACTTCTCTGTCAACATCAATAAGATACTGTTTTGTGGGAACTGCATAGTTTCCCAGTCTGTCGTAGGTTGGGTCCCATCCGAAGATTTTATTTGGTTTGTCTGTTATTATACCGTATTCTGGGTCAACCAATGCGAACGGCTCTCCATTATGCTCGAGAATGTATCTTCCATAATCATCTGTCTTTATGTAACCTTTGTTTACCCCATCTTCAAGTTCTTTCAAGAGTTTACCCCACTGATAGGCCGGATATTTCATAAGCTCTGCTTCATATGCGGGGTCTTCGAGCCTTTTCAACAACGCTGATTCGTTTCTAACTTTTTCCCTGGCTTCTGATAGCTCCTCTTTTACTAGGCCTCTAATATATCTTCGGACGGTCTTTTCTATCTCATCCATATTCTCCCCCAGTTTGAGAAGTTTTTCGTATGATATCCCAAATTCCTTAGAGAAGCTCTTCAGCGCGTCATAGTCTTTGATGGCGATGGCATCTTTTATAAGAGCGAGCGCGGCTGTTGTTCTGTCTGTGATTTCTTCATATACATTATTATAACCAACAATTTCTGGTAATCTTTCTTTAAGGAGCTCTTTTTCGTTTTTATTTTCAAAGAATTCAGAATAGTTCTTCAATTGAGAGATGTATTCAAATGGGTTGGTTTTATTCGTAGAAAGTACCTTATTTATGATCTCAGTTGAATCACTATCTAAATTAGGTCCATTTTCATAAGCTTTGTTATGTGTCCCGATTTCCATCTCCGACACCTGAATATTACTACTTTATGATAATAATTTTTATATATATTTTTTATAGTTATACACTTTTGGTATAAAAAGATTTGTATTTCGACTTTTGTCGATGATATATTCTAACTCTCTGAAATTTTAGTAGGAAACCGGGAGCAATCCCAATTATGTTGAATTAGCTTATCTTCTGAGCAAGATTATCATTTAAAAAATTTTATATACCATCCACGTATAATCTTTATTTAAAAGGCTGTCATAAGCATTAAAAGATTTAGGAAAGATTTTAGGACAAGATAGATAAATCAAAAGGCAACAAACAGCAGACGGAGGGGTATGAATGGGAGCGCCATATAAGAGGACATATCATCATACCAAGGGACGTGGTCGTGAGTCCTATGTAACATGTGCCTACTGTGGCAAAAAAGTTCCTAGGTACAAATGTTTTACCGTATTCAAGGGATTTAAGTTGACAGACCCCGGAATAAGAAAGCAGATAGACCGGAGGCAGTTGAGTTTGGCCAGCCAAAAGATGTATGTTTGCCCAAGCTGTGCACGTCATAGAGGAATAGTGCAAATAGGAAAGTCAAGAAAGTCAAGAACAAGAAAAAACCCAAGACTTCCTGTTTGAGCGGTCCTCTTACGGCCAACAACCAAGTATTGGTTATGTCAACTGGTACGTTCTTCGGTAGGTTATATGACAAAAAGCATATTAGATCAAATAAAATCTATGAGAGGACTTTTGTATAGGAAGTTGACGAAGAGAGATAACACTATAAGGGTATATCGAAAGCCTGTTTTGAGAAGCACTACACGAGCAGGGCAGCTTCTTGAGCTTAAAAAGCTTGGAGAATATGGTCATAAAAAATATAAATTGAAAAAGGTCGAACATATTCATTTCAAGTATCCGAGATTCAGGTTCAGGACACCGAAGCGGTTTGTAATGTTTTCTAAGGAAATTCCAAAGACTATGCGATATCCTCTGATAGAGCCGTATGCTTATGCCAGAATTATGTGGGACCCTGTTCGAGAAGAGTATATATATTATGTCATAGAGCCGGAACTTAGCGAGAAGCAGAAAAGAATATTGAAAAAAATAAGGGAGGGCCTCATTCAGGTGATTGATGTCAACCTGAGCGAGGTGAGAAGCCAAGAAAAACTTATGAATTACCTGGAAAAGAACGTTCAGATGCTTATAGATGAATATGGATTTCATTTGACGACAACAGAATACTTTAGAATTATGTATTACATTTATAGGGATTTTGTTGGTCTCAACATAATAGAACCGCTTTTACATGACCCTTACATAGAAGACCTTGGTTGTGATGGTGTAGGAATTCCAATATATGTTGTTCACAGACAGTACGGTTCTATAAAAACAAATATAGTCTACAACAATGAAGAAGAACTTAGAGAATTTGTCATAAAGCTTGCAGAGCGATGCAATAGATATATAAGCTATGCCGAGCCGCTCCTGGATGGTTCGCTCCCAGATGGCACGCGAGTACAAGCATCACTTGCCGGAGACGTGACAACGAGAGGTCCCACATTTTCTATAAGGAAGTTCAGGGAAACGCCGTTTACACCAGTTGATATAATCAATCTTGGCACAGCATCCTCTGAGATGATGGCTTATTTATGGTTTGCTGTTGAAAACGGAGTCAACATTCTCATATGTGGTGGCGTTTCAACAGGCAAAACATCTTTTCTAAATGCTATATCATTGTTTATGCCAGAAGAGGCAAAAATCATTTCTATAGAGGATACAAGGGAACTGGCATTGCCCCACGAGAACTGGATACCTGGCGTGTCGCGACTTGGTTTTGGCGGGGATGAAACTGGCGAGGTGACGATGTTTGACTTGCTTAAGGAATCATTCAGGCAAAACCCAGACTATTTGATAGTAGGTGAAATTAGAGGTAAAGAGGCATATGTCATGTTCCAAGGCATGGCTTCTGGCCATCCGTCGCTCGCAACTATGCACGCTGGCTCTGTTGATGCTGTCATAAAAAGGTTGGAAACAGAACCAATAAATCTGTCCCCAGGGTTAATAGAAACGTTAGACTTGGTAATAATTCTTGTTCATGCGCGCGAAAAAGGAAAATCCGCCAGACGTATCAAAGAAATTGACGAAATACGTATGGTTGATCAAGACACGGGTAAGGTTAAATATACGAGGGCATTTGCTTGGGTTGCGGCAGAAGATAGTTACGAGTACAACGGAAATTCGTGGCTTCTGCACAAGATATCGACAGAGAAGGGCATTTCAATGAGCAGAATACAGCAAGAGCTGTCCCGACGCAAACAGGTTCTTGAGTGGCTGCGAAACAAAAGCTTTTCTGATTGGCGTGATGTCGTTCGATATATAAGATTATATAGGAAAAAACCAGAGCAGGTTCTCAAGATGATGGAAAAATAGTTCAATTACACCTGTAATTTGGATTTAAAACTTTTCATTACAATTAATTATCTAATAACTAGAACAATTGGTGATGAGTATCAAAAGAATAAAATTCAACATTCCGGGGTTTGATGCTCTCGTCCCAGAAGGTGTTCCGGAATCTGATTTAATTCTTCTGACAGGTTTTGCTGGTACAGGTAAGACTATTTTTGGGTTGCATTTCTTGGTAAGTTCTCCTGAACCTGGGATATTTGTAAGCTTCGAGGAAAGCCTTGATCAAATTCGAGAAACTGCGGAAACATTTGGATGGGATTTGAAAAAAATGGAAGACGAAAATAAGTTAAGGCTTGTTAAATACGACCCATTTAGGATAGAAGATATCATGGACATAATTCAGAATAGCATAAAGGAGATAAATGCTAGGAGAATTGTTATTGATTCTGTATCTGCTTTGGGTATGCATATAGGTCATAAAAATGACATAAGGATAATGATGCAACAACTGAATAATCTTATTCGAAAAAACAAGTGCACAGGGATCGTGATATCAGAAATACCAAACATAAGAGAAGGTATCTCACGCTTCGGAATAGAAGAGTTTGTAACTGATGGTATCATATTACTACATAGGGTGTTGAAGAATGGGGAATTTCATCGTGTCCTGACAATATTGAAAATGAGGGCAACAGAGCACTCGAGAAAACTACATCCATACGATATAACTAGTCAGGGATTTTTTGTCTACCACGACAAAGTTTTCGAAACAGATAGCATAATTTAATTTGGTGTTGCTCAATCTTGGGTTGCTATAAAATATTTCGAATGGTATTGTCTATGAAGGCAGATATGAATATTAGAGCGTTGTGGAAAAAAGCCAAAGACTTGTATAAAAAATCCATACGATTTTTTGCTAGATTTGGTATTAAGCACTTTCCAAATTACCTGAAACCCATAAAGCAGGAAATAGAACAATCGAACTTGAGGATGGTTTACGAAACGTATGTAGGGAAGATGTTCTTTTTTACTTTTCTCTCATTTTTTCTTATCTTTGATTGGATGCTGGTTCTGCTGGTTTTTGTTGCTGGAATAGAGCCAACCACATCGCTCATAGGCTCACTTCTTTTCAGTCTCATAACATCCCTCATCATCCTCGTAACCTTTCATTCTTATCCTTTTCAGAAGATAAGCTCTAAAAAGTCCAGCATAGAGGCGGTTATGCCTTTTGCCATTAATCACATGGCTGCTATATCCAGTAGTGGTGTTCCGCCTTATGTCATGTTCAAGCTTTTGAGAGATATAAAAGAATACGAAGAGATATCTAACGAAGCCAAAGTAATAACAAGGAACGTGGAGACATTTGGTATGGATATAACCTCTGCAATAAAGCAAGTTGCGTCTCGAACGCCGAGCGATGAATTTCGTCAGTTTCTTTTTGGTATAGTTTCTACGATAGATACTGGAGGCTCTTTGACGCAATACTTGAAAAACGCCGCGAAAGAAGCATTATTTAACTACAGACTGAAAAGAGAACACTACTTATCTACGCTATCAACGTATGCCGATTTGTATACAGCTGTCATGATTGCTGCACCATTATTTTTCATATCAATATTATCTGTTATGTCTTTGATAGGTGGAAGAGTTATGGGTATGGATATAACAGATGCTATGAAGATAGGAGTGTATGGAGTTATACCAATGCTCAATACAATTTTCATAATGTTCTTACACTTCACTCAACCGAGGGTCTAGTATGTCTATAATGAAATCAATAGAAAACATAAAGATAAGCAATACGACAGTTATAGCTTTCATTATAGGCTTTTCGCTCATAAGTATAAACTTTACCATGTTTATGGGGACTCGTTGGTTTGCTCCTTTGAATTTTTTATCAGCGCTGATAGTTCTTGGCGTTCCACTTGGGATAAGATATGCGAAGTATTTACAGGTAAAAAAGATAGACGCAGTTTTCCCTATTTTTCTAAGAGACATTACTGCAAACATCAATGCTGGCATGACATTGCCGCAGGCAGTCAAGGCCACAAAATCAAACGATTATGGTGTTTTGAATCCTTACGTCAAACAAATTATAGCAAAGATAGATTGGGGGATAAGCTTTGAGAAGGTCTTGACGAATTTTGCGAATCAGATAAACAGCCCTACCGTAAGAAGGTCTGTTAAAACGATAAATGAGACGCATCGCTCCGGCGGAAACATTGGTGAGGTTTTGACAGCTGTTGCCGAATCTGCACAAGAAATAGAAAACATAAGGAGGGAACGTTCATCAAGAGTTTATTCACAGATGATAAATGGCTATATCATATTCTTTGTGTTCCTTGGTGTTATGTGGGGTCTTTCAAATTTTTTAGTGCCCGCTTTTCAATACCAATCTGATGTAGATGTGGGTCAGATGCAACAGGTTTTTAAAACACTTTTTATGCATCTTATAGTTATTCAAGGTATATTCGCGGGTTTGGCAATAGGACAGATGGCTGAGGGTTCTTTAACAGGCGGTCTGAAACATTCTTTTGTCTTGTGCTCTATCGGTTATACCGTGTTTACGATATTATAGAATTATTTATAGTTTAGTTTGTTAAACTGTTTAATTAGGTGGACAAATACTATTTTTAATATTTTCAGGATAAAACTTCTCTTATGTCGTTACAAAAGAGGCTTGACCTTAAGGTAGGATTTCGTTGTAATAATAACTGCATTTTTTGTGCGCAGGCGCATAAGAGGCATCTGGGAGACCAGACAACAGACGCGCTGAAGAAGCATCTTAGAGAGGGCAAAGAAGACGGATGCACGGAAGTTGTTTTCACAGGTGGAGAACCAACTATAAGGAAGGATATTCTAGAGTTAGTAAAATATGCAAAGGATTTGGGTTACGAAGCTATCCAGATACAGTCAAATGGCCGTATGTTTTCCTACAAGAATTTTTGTGAGAAGATAATCAAAGCCGGTGCAACAGAATTCTCGCCAGCGTTGCACGGACCAACAGCAGAGATACATGAAATGCAAACGCGTGCACCAGGCAGTTTTGCTCAGACGGTTCAAGGAATAAAAAATCTTGTCGAGCTTGATCAGTATGTTATGACCAATTCTGTTGTCACAAAATATAATTATAAATCTTTACCAGAGCTTGCCGAACTGCTCATAAAATTGGGTGTTGACCAATTTCAACTTGCTTTTGTTCACCCTGTTGGAAATGCCTGGAAAAATTTTGACAAAGTTGTCCCTAGGAAGAGCGATGTTAAACCTTACATACACAGGGCTTTGGACATAGGGAAGAATAGTGGTGTGAGAATGATGGTTGAAGCTTTCCCATTCTGCTTTATGCGGGGCTATGAGAAGTATTGTTCAGAGTTATTCATGCCCAGAGGCGAGGTCAGAGATGCTGAGCTTGTCATCAAGGACTTTGATAGGTGGCGAAAGGAGAGTGGCAAAGCCAAGTTTGAAGGCTGTAAAAAATGCAAGTTTGATTTGATATGCGAAGGTCCGTGGAAAGAATATCCACAAAAATATGGCTGGGATGAATTCAAGCCCGTGTTGGGAAATAAAGTGACCAGAATATGAAGAAGACAAAATATCAACTAGTTGTGATGGCACTGGTATTGGCCATTCTGTTTTGTCTAGTTATATCTCTAAATCAGTCGTCTACAAACCAAGTAAAGGATTTTAATAACACAATTAATAATATAACAAACATTTCATATGAAATTTACAAGAGTTGTGAAGAAAATTTTTCACTTCCAGAACATTCGACATTGGAGGACTGTAAGCGGGTGTGTGGGCATGTCAATAAGTCATTTTGCATAGGAGATGTCGCAGAAATAACTAATAACATTTCTATCTGTTATGAAATAAACGACTGGGAGATCAGGACGTTCTGTGTGGCTCGTATAAGTCTGAACAATACTATGTGTCAAACATTGAGAGACAAAGAACTCATCAAAGCTTGCTTAGAAAGCATACAACTGAAGAAAAAGTGGATGGGACTCTCGTGATAGAGTTTATTTTTCCTATTCTAATAGGAATTTTAATTTCCTATGAAGATCTAAAGAAAGGTGTTATCAGGAACAGGTATATTGCTTTATTACTTCTATATGCTATCTTATTTCAGTTTTATTTTGGTATCGAGCCGGCGGTTTTTGTGAATGTATTTTTATCTTCATTTCTGGTGTCAATCCTTTTCTGGCATCTGGGTATGTGGCCTGCTGGTGATGCAAAGCTTTTTCTTGCATTGAGCCTCCTGTTCCCACCAATTCTTTATAAACATTCATCGGTGGTTATGGACTATTTGGTTAACTCTTTCGTGCCAATATTCTTCTTTATTTTTGTAATTCTTCTGGTGAGGGCAAGAGCAGATGTAATTAAAAAAGCATTTAAGTACGCATTCGAGCCCTACAAGATTGTATTGATATCTGTAATATTCCTTGGTTTTGCCTGGTTATTCACGACTTTTCTTTCACTTTTTAAATTACCATCTAATTTTTTCGTTACCATATTCGCAATGTTCATAGCATATGAAATCTTGCGTATGTTTTTCACGGCAAAAACAGAAGCCTTTTTTGTTTTGTGTGCAATCATTAGAATTATCATAGACTACAGAAATATATACACGGCAGCATTCCTCTATCAGTTTGCTGTTAGTGTATTTATATTTCTCGTTTTCAGGTTTTTTATTCTACATATAGCTTACCATTCTTATACAAAAAGTGTTAAAATAAATAAACTGAAAGAGGGTATGATTCTTGCGGAGGGGATAGTTAAACGAAATAAAAAGATAGAAAAGATCAGCTTTCTCCAGACAAGTCTTATACAAACGCTTCAACAACGAAAGGAAAGATATATTCATAGTTTAGGTGAACTAACAAAAGAAGATATCGAAAAAATCAAGAAACTGAAAAAAGAGAAAAAAATAGATTTCAACGAGATTCTAGTTTTCCAGAAACAGCCGTTCGCAATTTTTCTTTTACTTGGCTACATCTTAACATTGCTGTTCCACGGAAGTTTTGTTAATTGGATTAAGGTAATCATGAGATGATTATTTAAGTTTTGAGCAGACTAGATATTATGGTCTATATATAAGACGAGAGGTGATTCTATTGGATGTCCCTGTTCCTATTGATGTTGAAGAAGAGAAAAACCAAGTTGTAATATCTATTAATCCTAAGATATATCCGCTTGAGGTCATATATTCAGCTGCGTATGTTTTCTTGGACAAGTTTTATACAATAATAGATGGAGACCCGGAAACAGAGATAATAGTCAAGTTAAAAGCAAAAGAGTCAACAAGTAAAGAAGACCTAGAGAAGGCTGCTTTTGAGTTCCACAACGAACTTGTGAACTACTCAGTTTATGTTGTTCAGGCAGCTCGAAACAAGGATATAAGAAAAGCAATTGTTGAGGCAGCGCTTGGCACAAATCTACAGGCAGAGGATGAATATGAAGGCAACGACAACGAAGAAGACGTTGATTTTATAGAAGACCCAGAAGGCATAGCAGAACCATGGACACCAGAAAAAGCAGAAGGATTAGACCTGCCTGAAGAACTTAAAGAGGATATCAAAGAAGAAAGTAAAATAAAAGAAAGCGAAGAGAATAAAAAAGAGGAGTGAATTGATGAACGATGATGTAGTTGTGAATGAAAATAAAGTAGAATTGACCATTAATAGTGATCTCTATCCAGAAGAAGTCATTAACAAGGCAATCGAAGAATACTCAGAAGTCTGTGAAGTTGAAGATAGAAAAAATGAGCAGATTCATAAGGTTATTCTGAAGCCGAAACAGGTCGTCGATTCAAAGGAGGATCTAGAAATAATTGGTTATGAATTTATGAATTATTTGTTGTATCTTATCAAGAATAAGGTGTTGTGATGGTAGAAAGTTTTTCTGGTGTTGATTTGTCTTCGAGATACATACCAAATTTCTACAGAACCCTCAGGTTAGACGACAAGATACTAGTGACAACTGATCACGGTGACTGGGTCTTATTAACTGATGATGAATATCGACTTTTAAGGTCTATGAAACTTAGAGAGAATGCGATGCTTCTAGGTGTGCTGGAAGAGAAGGGAGTGGTATTAACAAAAAATAACGTTGAGCGCATCGTTAAGAAATACAGGGAGCGTAATAGCTTTCTTTTTAATGGGCCGTCTTTGCATATATTAATTCCTACTTTTCGTTGTAACCAGCGTTGCATTTATTGTCATTCTGTTGCTAAGCCGGAAAACGCAGAAGGGTATGACATGGACGAGGACACTGCAAAGGCAGTTGTGGATTTCATTTTCAAATCGCCCGCAAAGACATTGTCAATAGAATTTCAAGGTGGCGATTGCTCTCTGAACTTTGATATTGTGAAGTTTGTCATAGAATACGCAGAAAAGAAGGCAGAAGAAAAGAATAAAAAACTGAAATTTAGCGTTGTCACGAATTTAACAAAATTTGATGAAGACAAACTAAATTTCCTTAAGAAACATCATATAATGGGTTTGGCAACATCGCTAGACGGGCCAAAAGAAGTTCATAACAAGAATAGAAAATATCTCAATGGCATGGGCACATATGATGATGTTGTCTATTGGATAAAAAGAATAAAAGAAGAATTCAAAAACGATTTCAACCTTAATGCCATGACAACGATAACTCGATATTCTTTAGATTATCCAGAAGAGATAGTTGATGAGTTCAACAGGCTTGGGTTTGATATGGTCTGGTTCAGGTTCCTTAATCAGCTTGGTTTTGCAAGGGCAGAATGGAAAAAGATAGGTTATACTGCAGATGAATATATGAATTTTTATAATAAGGGAATGGACCATCTGATAAAAATAAACAAGCAGGGTAGAAGCATGATAGAAATAATGACATTCATATTTCTCTGGAAAATTCTCTCTAATCGTGACCCAATGTTTGTCGATATACAGTCTCCATGTGGTGCGGGCATTGGCCAGCTTTTGTACGACAATAAAGGTGATATATTCACTTGTGACGAGGCGAAGATATTCGAAGACTTCAAACTGGGAAATGTAAAAACAAGTAGCTATAGTGATATCTTCAAGAATAAAACACTAAGAGCAATGATTGATATTTCTTCCAAGTATCCAACACTTTGTGATGCATGTCCTTTATCACCTTATTGTGGGATATGTTTAGTAAATATCTATAAATCACAGGGTTCCATCATTCCAAAGCTTTCAGAAGACCTCAGATGCAAAATATTTAAGCAGCTGATACCAAATATATTCAGAAGGCTTTTGTTTACAGATAACCGTGATATATTTTTAGAATGGTTGTCAAAAAGAAGGTTTTAGTTCCGTAGATGGTGCTAAAATGAAAGAAAAGTTAAAAAAACTCTTACCGAAGGCAAAAAAGAGCATTTCCTCGTTTATAATAGAGGAAAAAGGAGCGATATCAAAGCACAAGATGCTTTCCTTGGGTGCTTTTCTAGGTACGGCGTCTATTCTTTCATTGTTGCCAGAAGTTGCAGCCGCACATACGAATTCCTTTAATGTCTCGTGGAACAGCGGAACCATAACAGCTGAGCACGGTCACCATGCTTCTCACAGTTCACATAGTAGTCACTCCAGTCACTCATCCCACACTAGTCACTCATCCCACACTAGCCACGGTTCCCACAGTAGCCACGGTTCCCACGGTTCCCACAGTAGCCACGGTTCCCACACTAGCCACGGTTCCCACAGTAGCCACAGCAGCCATTTAAATGTGTGTTGTATATCAGAAGGATTTGTGTTTTAAAGTTCTATTATTTGTTGATTTTAATGAAAATTGATATATTTAATATGAAAAATAATATTGTTAGACAATCTAAAATAGAATCAGATATCAAAAACGAATTTGACAGCAGTCCTTATTTAATTGATGTATCAGAT